>JAYEFV010000078.1:0-5074 GCA_034658755.1 Thermodesulfobacteriota bacterium
CGCTTCGGCTACAAAATATCCAACAACAAGAGCGGCAATATCTTTGTAACCGGCTACACGCTGCACGCCTGTGTTGACGATACCGGAAAGATCGTCCGGTTGCCATCGTTTCTAAAGGATGCCTTGCAGTGAGGTATAGATGCTGAGACTCTGGAACTTCTTGCTGAAGCCGCTCACAAGATCCGGATGGAAGGAAAACGCCGTTATGGCTGCAAGTATGTTGATACGCGAATGCCGTTGAATGGTTACAAAAGGGAAGGGGATTAATCCGATGAAAACTGTAGTCGTAGCAGGCGATTTAGTATGGGACAATAACCTGGTGCAATGTCCGGCTGCGCCTGTTACTCATCATGAACTCTTAGATTCTGCCATACTGCACCGGCGAGCCGGCGGAGCGTGGTATCTTATGGATCTGATATCAACGGCTTGCAGCGACCTGGATACAGATGTGAAAGGGCCTGACAAAAGGACTTCGAGAAAATCCACCAGCCAGGCTTACCAACTCTGGTCGCTCCACGAAAAGAAAGCAGGGAGTAAAACAAAGAAGGTCTGGAGGATCAGTCAATTCATGGGCTGTCAGACTACCTTACAAGAGGTGTCACGTGAATATTTGCCTGATTACGGATCAGGATCGGCTATTCCGGATGTCCTGGTTCTGGATAATCTATGCCTTGGGTTTTTCAGGGAAAACTATAAGCTTTTAGAGGCTTTCAAGAATACAAATAAAGACTATCCGGGAAAAATCATAATCAAAGTCTCTTCACTAAGAAAGGTGAGGCCGTTCTTGAGTCTTTCAGCACAGAGGAGGGCGAGAGACTCATGGATATTGAGCATGATATCTGGCTGCGAAACCACCTCCTTGATGGATATGACTATGCAAAAGAGACGAATGAATCTCTCCGCTTGCATAGAGATATTCTGCTGTTTAACAAGCTGCCCGAGATAGACCAGGAGCTGGATCAAGCGCTTGTTGATTCACTTATTCCAGCATTGTCCGAAAAGGGCTATAAAGTTGTAAAGGGCAAAGTATGAGTGCGTTGGCAGCCAGAGAGGCCAATCCCTGACCGCACAAGTCAAATTCTGGTCAGTTTCACCTTCAGAAAATTTGCAAGGGAATAAATATGAAAAACAACCAAAATCACAAATCCGATACGGTAAGCGCTGAAGTATTCATCTGCTACGCCAGCCAAAACAGGGATCAAGTACAGGAAATCGTCCTGCGTCTGGAGGCGGCCGGGGTGAGAGTCTGGCGCGATCAAGAAAAGATCCTGGGAGGCAGTAACTTTGACCAGGAAATTATTAAGGGAATCAAAGGCTCTAAAGTCCTGATGCTGATGTGCACCGACGCGTCATTGCGTTCTAAAAACGTCAGGCAGGAGATTCATCTTGCCTGGAAATACGACGTGCCTTTACTGCCCCTTTTGCTGGAACCTGTCAGCTTTCCCGAGCAAATCGAATATTTCCTGGTGGGATTGCAATGGATCGAAGTCCTGGGCCATCCGCATGAAAAATGGTTCCCGCAGGCGCTTTGTTCCATTGAATCCATTTGCAGGAAGGGGAGTGCGACTTCACCTGAGGGAGTAAGCATTCCAGGCTGGCAGGTTGTGCAGCCCACCAGGCTCATGGCAGGTCTTGAGGGCCTGCGCAAAATCGCAGGATTTACCGATCAGATCTGGCCGTTACCTTGTCAGGGTTTGCAGCGTGGTCTGACCCGCTCTGTCCTGCGCGACCTTGGAGCGCCACAGGACAATGTCAAGCACATCTACAGGCTTGGCAGTCAAGTCTGTCTGGCGATTGAGGCGGACCAGGAGTGTCATCTCCTGCTTCTTGATGAAGGTACTTCAGGAAAGACCTATTGCCTCTGCCCATCGCAGTTTGCCGACAATACCAGTATCCCGAAAGGCCGAAGCATCCTGCCGCAAATAGAATCTCCATATAGCTCCTTTGTGGTCAGCGGCGCCCCGGGGCGTGAACATCTCCTTGCGATTCTAACAGATGAACCGCTGGACCTGGACTGGATGCCGGTCAACCCCAAGGTCCCTGCCCGCGTCCTCAACCAGGCGGATATCGATAACCTGATAAAAAAGTTAAATGCCCTTGAAGGAAACAAATGGACAGCTCTGTCTACGTATTTTGATGTGATATCATGATTCTTTCGTAAGAAAAAAAGGAGTGTGCTGCATGTCAGATGATATTCAGCAACAGATCTCAAAACTCAATCAACAGGCCGTAAGGCTTTATCATCAGGGCAGATATGAAGAAGCAATCCAATCTGCTTCCCAGGTCCGTGATCTGTCTTTGCAATATTTGGGCAAAGACCATCTGGATTTTGCCACCAGCCTGAACAACCTGGCCGAGTTTTACAGATCGATGGGCAACTACACCCAGGCCGAGCCGCTCTTGAAACAGGCCATGGAGATTACACGTAAGGCCCTGGGAGAGGACCATCCGGATTTTGCCACCAGCCTGAACAATCTGGCCTTGCTTTACAGATCGATGGGCAATTACACCCAGGCTGAGCCGCTCTTGAAACAGGCCTTAGAGATTAAACGCAAGGCCCTGGGAGAAGACCATCCGGATTTTGCTACCGTCCTGAACAATCTGGCGGGGCTTTACGAATCAATGGGCAACTATACCCAGGCCGAGCCGCTCTTTAAACAGGCCTTGGAGATTAAACGCAAGGCCATGGGCGAAGACCATCCATCTTTTGCCACCAGCCTGAACAACCTGGCGCTGCTTTACATTGCCACTAACCGGGAAACTGAAGGCCTGCAATTAATGGAACAGGCTGCCTCCATAGATGACCTGATGATAGGACAGGTATTTTCAATCGGTTCTGAGAACCAGCGGACGGCATATCTCAAAAAAGTGCAGATGAATATTAAAGGCTTTATCTCTCTGATCTCACAACATCTTTCTTCATCGCAGACAGCAATAAATTCGGCCATTGAGCTTGTTTTGCGACGCAAGGCCATTGGCGCAGAGGCATTGGCTGTCCAGCGGGATGCTGTTCTCGGCGGGAGATATCCTGAATTGAAACCAGAGCTCAAAGATTTGATCAACCTGCGGATGCAAATTGCCCAAAAGACCCTGGCAGGCCCGGGACAGGAGGGCCTGGCAGAACATCAAAAAACCTTGTCTGTCTGGAACAAACAAAAGGAAAATTCGGAAGCAGAGCTGGTTAGACAGATACCTGAAATGAATCTGGAGCAGAAACTTAAACAAATAGATCGGCAGGCAATAGCATCTACTCTGCCTGAAGGGGCGGCCTTGATAGAGTTTGTCCATTTTGATGTTTTCGATTTCAAGGCAGTGCCTGCCAAAGGAGAATCTTCATTAAAACCGGCCCGTTACCTGGCGTTTGTCATCTTGGCCGGAAACCCTGATAATGTGCAGATGATAGACCTGGGAAAGGCGAGATTTATAGACAAAAGCATAGCACGGTTCAGGGACTCGGTCACAGGTGGACCTGAAGATATCTATGATGAGCCCATGACTGATCAATCAACAAAGCCCAAAGGCGTGTTTTCACGCCTGTCTGGATATTTTAAAAGACCTGAGCAGGCAGAGACCAGGCTCGACCTGGGGGTTGTTCCTGAGGAATCTGTCCAGGTGCCAGACAATGAAGCCGGCGTTAAGCTGCGTGAAACCATCTTTGACAAGCTGAAACCTGCCCTGGGCAGGTGCAAACACCTTTTTATCTCACCTGACGGGGAACTGAGCAGGGTTCCTTTTGAGGTCTTGCCAAATGAAACAGGCCGCTTTCTTATTGATGATTATCACATCAGTTATCTTGGCGCAGGCCGGGACATCCTGCGTTTCGGGACAAAATCCACGGGTCAGCCCGCTGGATCACTGATAATTGCTGATCCTGATTTCGACCTTGGCCTAAAAACATCAGGGCGATTGGCACAGAAAGGCAGACCCTGTGGCCGACAGTCCCGTGACCTGGATAGATCCAGCTTACATTTTGGCCGTTTGCCGGGCACACATAAGGAGGGCATTAATGTCAGCAATATGCTGGGTGTAAAGCCATGGCTCAAAGAAAATGCCCTTGAGGCCTGGATCAAGAAATACCGTTCACCACGCATCCTCCATTTTGCCACGCATGGTTTTTTTATAGAGGATCAAGAGCGAGATCCCAATAAGGAAATGCGTGAGCTTGTCGCCCTGGGCGCCCCGGGCTTTGCTGAACCAGGCGGCATGGGACGATTGTCGGGACTGAATCTTGAGAACCCCCTTCTCCGTTCAGGCCTGGCATTAGCAGGCGCCAATACCTGGCTCAAAGGCCAAAGCCCCCCATCTGATGCCGAAGACGGCCTGCTCACTGCCGAAGACGTGACCGGCCTGGACCTCCTGGATACGGAGCTGGTAGTACTTTCAGCCTGTGAAACCGGCCTTGGAGAAGTCCGCACCGGTGAAGGTGTTTTTGGACTGAGGCGATCCTTTGTTCTGGCCGGAGCCGACACACTGGTGATGAGTCTGTGGAAGGTGCCGGATCAGCAGACCCGGGAACTAATGGAGGAATTCTACAGCCGCATACTAACCGGAGAACCACGTGCCCAAGCCCTTAAGAATGCCCAGATGTCCATCAGATCCAAACACCCTCATCCATTCTATTGGGGTGCATTCATCTGCCAGGGAGATCCAGGCCCGCTGTCATAATGAGAATTGCTGCTTTTTCAGGGCTTGGGGTCACCCATTAAAGGGCTTGTCAAGAGAAAAAACACCTCTCCCTTCGAAAAAATGATCCCTTTTTTTCGCTTGGCTATAGTCTCGCACCAGTAGAGTCTCGTTGGGCGCATTCCCAAAAAGTGGGCAAAATGCATTTTATTCGATGACAGACTGAAACTTCTGGACAAACTATTCTTGAGTTGTTATGGGTTTGCTGAACAAGTTTTCGGGGTCGGGCCACGCTATCTTATTGAATACTCATCATTTATATGAGGGTACAGGGGGACGCCCATGAAAATATGCGTTGCATAACATATTAGAGTGTGGTATGTGATCATTTATGCCAAGAAAAGCAAGAATTGACGCACCAGGAGCATTGCATCATATTATCACAGATTTT
>JAYEFV010000079.1:0-18118 GCA_034658755.1 Thermodesulfobacteriota bacterium
TTTTTTGTCATTCCGGCGAAAGCCGGAATCCAGTAAATTCAATGGCTTCTGGATGCCGGATCAAGTCCGGCATGACGGTTTTGGGACTTTTTACGAGACAATCAATATTAATTGGATAATAAAGTATTCTTATAAATTCAAAGGCATGCATAAACCATTAGGCCTGAAAATTCAAGACCAAATTTTACCTATAAAACGGCTGTAAAAATTAGGTGTTGTCGGCAAATGGATAAGGGGGGTTGGGGTTCCCCGGTGAAATCCCCGATAGGGGGTCTACGTAGCAAGTCCCAGTGGAATGTACTTCAGATTTCACGGGAAAAAATAATGATTCTTTGCTCCCCGGCCCATCTCCAGAGTGTTCTTGTGCAACTATTTTATATCGCGGTATTAATCATTTATTCGAATACGATATTGACCTTTTTTCTTTCCTTTTAATTTTTCGAATCGATTTCCGCGTATTTCCTTAAGATCCTGCATTGATGTCACAGCTCATAACCCGAATATTTCATGAAATATTCGGGCTAAACGTGCGAGTTATATCTGGCGGTCATATCATTTCAACCTGTCAATTTTTTGCCACATGCTTAAATTGTTTTGCCAATATTTACCCATTTGGGATTTATGGAAGAAAATTGGAGTGATCTGCCTAACTTATTAAAAATAAATAGTATTTAAAACAGAATGGACCATAAAAGAACCCTGGCACAGGTTTTGCTAAATTAATAAAAAAAAGGGGGGTTCATTACAAAATGCAAGCAACTAACTCTGTTCAAATCTTTAAAAAGATCCATAACGTTGTGGAAAAAGACCTTCATGACGACTCAATGTTTTTCTTCAAGGGTGCCGTTATTGGCGGTATTATCAGTCTGTTTTTGTGGATCATCATATTCTGGGTCATCACTTGATTATTGACAAGCATTTTCTTTTGGCAGACGATCCGCAGGGTTATTCACACCCTTTTCCTCTCGATTTAACACTGGTGTATGTACAATCCGAACACCCTTATATGGGGCAATAATCATGCCGGATTTGATTGCTTGATTTTAATGCATTTTTTCAGATGTTGAATACTGGAGTACACATTTTTCTGTGCAAAAAACCTGTTAAAGCTCCTTGGTCAATTCCAAAACAGTGGCAAATTGTACTTTAGCGGCCTGATGAAAGCGATACCAGTGGGTTTTCTCCTTTTTATTTTTGGTTTTTCTCCCGTTTGGTTGGAGGAAGGGATCCATTGTTGAAATGTTTTTAGAACTTTGCCAATCTCATCAAATATCAAATCTCCGGATGCGATATGGGCCGTTATATTTTTATCCTTATCAACGACTGTTTTTATCAGCATATTATACTCTTTCTGTTATTATACAAAGAGACCTAAACCAACCGAAATTAAAACGTCTGAATTATGGCCTGGATCGGAAAATGGTCACTGTATCCTTTTTTCGTTTTCTTATCGAACTTTTTTGGCCGCTTCTTTTTACCGGATGCCATTACAGACGGCTTGAATATTTCTACCGAATCTTGTTCCAGCTTCAGGCTTTGAAGGCCATAGTAGAGTCCACGTGAGATGATAAACTGGTCCAACAGGTTCATGGTATTGGTGGATTCTGAATAAAAATGGGTGCCTTCATCCGGCATTCCTAAAAATTTACACATGCAATTATAAAAATACGCCTGAAGCTTTAAGTACTTCTCATGAGACGGTGTGTACTGTCTGTTTTTTGATTTTTTAACTTCTTCTTCAAGCTTATCTTCTCCACTGGCAGCTTTTAGCTCGACCATAATACTTCTGTTGAAGGGTTCGTCATTAAAGTCCCCCATGAACAACACATTTTTATTCCATTTGGTATTCAGCTCGTCCATTGTGACCTGGGAATCATCCATGTCGATATAGTCTTTTTTGGAATATTTCAAAATGACGTCCGCGAGTCTTCCGCAGCTGTTTGCGACAGTAATTCGATAGGGTTCCGTTAGAAATTCGCCTCTCCACCTGGATGGCCAATGATTCACAAATACGGTCATCTGTGCATCATTTTCTTTTACTTTTAAATCTACTTGAAAAATGTCTCGCGTCGGATACCGCAGATGCACATTGTGCCCTTTGGGATCTCCTATGATTTCAAAAATATCTTTGGAATAAATCAGGGACGTGTCGATGCCGCGGATATCATCTGATTCAATATGGGCAAGTTCGTAGTCGTTTCTTTTACAGGCCTTAATCAGTTCCTCTGCAACATCTTTATTTTCGACTTCGCAAACGCCCAACAAATCCGGCCCCTTTCCGTTGTGCAACAGATCGATGATCTGGGCCAGATTCTTAATCTTAGCATCAAACGCATCCTGGTCCCATCCTTCGTTAGGTGTATATTCAAAATCAGCAGCGATCTCAGAAAGTTTTGTGTCAAACAAGTTTTGCAGGTTCCAAAACGCTATTTTCAATTCCGTCATATCCAAACCCTCCTGTGTTGTCATTCGCTGAGGTTGTGTTTATTATTTCATCATTTCTTGCTTGACTTTAGGCCGCCGCTGGAATTTCAAGTTTACCCTTTAACCCGTGCCAGGCGGATTCATCCAAAAAGTGTAAGTGCATATATTTTCCGCGTGCCTTTACATACTCAGCCTTTCCTATGGGCGAATCCCCATGAAAATGACAGTCCGAATATTTCCGCTCCACCTATCCGCACCGCTGCAAGAAAAGCAGAGGCGGCCCATTCATTCATATCTGCTTTGGTCACCAGGTCGCTGTAAAATTTTATATCGACTCGTTTTCTCTCAATTTTATTCCCAAGTTCACCATAACCGTAGCAAAGGTCATGCGGCAAACAGCACTTATAGCTAATATCTTTCCAATTACAGCCGGTGAATAAACCCATTAATTCATCCGGCAATCCCGAAGGGTTTCAAATTTTAAAAATATAAATCAAGATAATTCATTAAAAATAAAAGATATTTGATTACCTTTTAAAATTTGGAACGCTCAGTTTAGGTGAAATTTATACTCAGTGATCATAGGGGCACATCATCTTCTTGCAGCACTTTGGGCTGTCCATCGTTCCAGTCCATCACCCGTATGAAATGCCTGCGTGCTTTGCGGTCTTTTTGGGATTCCACCCATGTGCTGGGTTTTTCATCGTCGCACCATGTACCGCAATTGGCGTAAATCCGGTCATCTACAAACCATTTATCCTTATCCAGCTTCCAATCGTGACTGTGTCCGAAAATAACAACATTGGTGTCGCTTTTCTTGCACAAACGGTCGGCCAAATTTCCCAGAAAACCGATTTCTGCCATCATGGACTTAAAGGCCACGCCCGCTCCGTATGTTTCCTGCCATTGATCGTACAGGGCTGAATATTTTTCTTTAACCTGTCCGGCGGTCACAAAATCGGCTTTTCCGTTTCTCTTGGGCATGTGTATCTTAGTGGTTTCTTTTAGAGAAGCCTCTTCCAGAACCGCCTCAAATACGCTTGCCGCAAGTCTCTGAGGTCCAAGGGTTTCCAACAGGTCGTCGGCATACGTCCAGTAATGACGGTCCGCTGACCCTGTATCGCGGGATTTGGTTGCAACGACCCGGCTGATAAAATAACCCAGAGGCAACCGGGTGCCGGGGCTATTGATGGCATCCGGTGCATTGAACATTGCATAGGCACTCCCGTGTTCGGCCCTCAGACGACTGGTACGATACACACTATTATAAAGGGCGGTGCCGCCGAAAATCATTTCAGGAAAGTGTTTTTCAACTAATTCCCGGTTTACACCCATATCATGGTTGCCAGGTAAGTAGAGGACCGCGATCTTTTTATTTTTAGATAATCTTTTCAATGCCTGGACGATTTCCTTGTTGATGGGGGCCTTCACGATGGACTCTAGAGAAGGCGGCACCATATCGACGGGATACACCCAGTCATCGAGCAAATCGCCGATGATGATGACTTCTTGAACGGTATTTGGGTCATGTATATAGTTTAAAAATGCGGCAAATCGTTTTGCTTCATCTGGCCTAAGCCATTCGTAGGGATGTTTGTCCTTGACCGCTTGAAATCCTTTGCCGGCGTTCATATGAATATCGCTGATATAGATTCGCTTTCTCTCCATTGTTTTACCTCCTTTTCTCTAAAAGATGTAATATACCCCAACCCGGACAAGCCGGCCTCCGGCTCCGCTTCTCTCCGAGGCGTAGGATCGTGCCTTTACGAGCCGGAGGCCAGCCCGTAGGGTAGAGCTTACGGCTCGGAAAAAACCAAGAAATATTTGCCACCAAGTCACAAAGACACCCTCCGGGCCGGAGGCCCTATGGGCCGGAGGCAAAGGATTTTATTTTGTTATTCTTTCTTAGTGTCTTGGTGTCTTTGTGGCGAAAAGAAAAAAGTTTTGCCACAAAAAACACAAAATTCATAATTAAGAAACTACTATAAAAGATCAGATTTATAGTTTGATTTCCAAGGATACCTCTCTGAAGATTTTGCCTCCGATCCCTTCAACTCTTTTACATAGGAACGCGACCGAATCCTATCAGACGGTCAATGCGACTCAGGACATAGTCGAATATTTGAACAGGCGCAGGGACTTCCGCCGATTGGAGGCATCTGGGTGAGATGATCAGCGACCGGCTGATCCAGAATATCCGTGTTGTCCGGATGCTCCAGTGCCCACCAGGTCATAGGCCCCACGATTCCGTCGACAACCAGGGGACGGCCCCGTTCATCCACATGACGTGCCTGGAATTCCTCAACAGCATGCTTTAGAGTTAGATCAAAAATGTTTGAGGGTTCCTTGAGGTGACCGCGCTCAACGAGGATCTGGGTAAGTTGTCTTACCGCTTCACCGGTATTGTTCTTTTTAAGGGTCATTTTTACCATTTTCTCACCATTCCAATTACAAATTGCCAAAAAGTCTGCCATGATTAGGCTGGTCATCCGTCATTTGGGAACGAGTCACTCTAAACACTTGACTCGTAGCCAGTATCGTCCTAATAATATCTGTTTTCAGCGATTAAAGATACATTTTCAGGGTTGCAATGCTTCCTGAAATTCCGAAAGGTTCTTTTTTCTGTATTCATCGTATTCCTCCTTGATCTGCCAGCGGACCCAACAACGTACTATGCACATAAAGCTCCCCCGGGCATACAAGCAAATAACCGTAAAAGGAATTGAACTTATGGTTCCGATGTGTAGAAATATTTTAAGCAGTCCTTTTTGGTCAATAGACCAGTAGCCGGTCAGGCCCTGAAAAATCAATCCAACGCAGGGACCGTATTTTGTTATACGCTTGATCCAGGTGGATAAGTTGCCAAGAGGCGCCAGGGCAAACGTCACCTCTTCAAAATGCTGTTGTGATAACTTCTCAAAATTGGCGTCTCTGACTGCATCTTCGTGGAACGCCGTTATAATATCACCGTCAAGCTGCAGTACTGTTTGCGCAAAAATCTTCCGATCTCCATTTTGTTCATGCTCTGAGAAAATGACCATTCCTCCGGTTAACAGCTCTGCGATTTGCGAAAACTCTGGAATAAAATTTTGCACTGCGGTGGCAACGGCTTTCAGAAAACGTTTTTTGAGAGTTTTATATATATTCATTTAATACGAATTTAGGAGCATTAGCCTGCATCCTTGCTGAGATTATTCAACGATTTACCACCTAACTCGCCCCGTCCTGTGATGGCCGATAGAAAACACCTCTTCAAAAAACTACTCTTTACTTTCTTAATCTTGGCAGAAAGAGCTCGGTTAGGCTGCCAGCAATTTGCTTGATAATGTCGAAGAAAGTCTGCCAATGTTTTAAACTCACATCAATGCTGCACTGATGTACGTTTAGAATTAGTTCTTGTTTGGTCGCTTCCATACCGGCCTGGATACGTGTGATGACGTCACCATCAATCTGGATAATGGTTTGCATCAGAACGTTCTCAACTCCCATATCCCAGATTTTACGTACGGTAGTAGCATAATCCACCGGAAGCCTATCTATCTTTTGGTACCGCATATCTTCTCTAAGTAAGTTCAAACGCGTGTTTTCGTCCAACCACACCCTCCAGGAGTTTTCTTTTCGCAGATCATATATGATGTTTTTTAGCTGGTCGCAATTGCGACGGATCCTATACAAAATGACGCGTTCTGAAGGTTCGAAGCGCGGCTGGTCGACTGGAACGGCGTCATCGGCCGCCAGCGCACGGGCTGCCACCCAGCGTAATTTGTCGAACGTTTCAGGACCGGTCGTGATCTTAAATCGCTTCCACTCGACATTCTCACCACCACGATTGAATTCAGGCTGCCACTCCGGACGCAATTGCCTGGGAAGGTCCCAGAACGGTGTCAGATCCAATTTCTGGGTCAGCATTCCTATATATGTTTCGGCAATATCCAGGAGCGCATGAGGCAAGACCGGCATTTTAAGCGCAGCCAAATTCGGCTTTTCAATCGTATTAACCTCTATATTCAGAAGATCTCGTCCGATTTCCCGCATGGTCGAAAGAATGCTGTCATCCTTTTTCACTGTTCGCCCCCTGATTTTTTATAAATATCCGCTTATAACATTGTTCAAAGCCACAAAACCAAAGTCTCCGGACAATTCAGCTCCAGGAAAGCTATGCTCCACATCCGGTCTTACTGCCGTCGAGCAATGAAGTGATAACATCATCCCATTTATGAACAGTTCTTAAGAGGTTATGCTGTTTGCTCAATGTTCATTCGGCGGTTTATACAATTTCACCCTGTTCAGGTTTTTTCCGAATCCTTCTCCTTTTTGGCGATATCGATGATCTCGGTTACAATGTCTTTCAGCATGGTAATGTTTCGGACGATAATATCATTCCCCTGTTTAACCTGTCTTTCGTGAAATTCACGCAAGGCATCGTCCTTTCCCGGCGCAAAAGCCGGATCGATGCCATGGGTAATATCACCCTGCACCAGGTCAATCGAACTAACAATAGCTTGTTGATCATCAGCAATCGTTATCGTGCGGGTACCCGGATCAAATGTATTTTTGATTGTAATTTTCCCGACCACAGTAATAATTTTAAGCTCTTGAACCGCCTTTAGCGCGCCGACGACTTTATCCGCAAGTTTTCCCATAGCCTCATGCCTCCTTTCTTGGTTAACGGGATCACATCTTGACGGGCTGTTGCCCAAACCGGAATTGCAAATCCGGTTAAAAATTTTTGGCCTGACTTAAGATGCTTGTCCCAAAATCAGGCTCCTGAATATTTCATTTTTGATATCGGGTTTGATGGATTGTGTTTTGATAACATCCTTAGCTTTTTTGATGACTATGAGGCCGCGAATCTGTCGCCGAGTTTCCAGCGTCACTTCATGTCTTCCCGAACCAAGTACGCCTTTATAAGCCTTCAACACGTTTAGGTCCGCATTCGTAAAGATCATGGCGTATTTGTTGATACCATCTTCGAAGTATTCTGTGGCCTTATTCTCGGCAGTCATTCTCAAAGCCATCTGGAGGGCAATATAGGCACGCATTTCCGCAAGATAATCACGTATCCCTGGGGATTCGCCTATCTTGTCTATTTCCTCCTGGAATTTAACGAGAGCAATCTCACCCTTTTTGAAGTTATCTGTAGTAACTATTGTCTTGTCCTGTTCGAACCACCAGATCAGGTGCTCTCGCAGATTGTAAAGTGCTGTGTCCCGTGCTGTGCGTAGGTGGACCGGATCGGCCATTTCAAAAGCAGCTCTCGCAAGGTTGTACTCCCCGTGGGCCAGAAGAAGCATACCCTGGCGGATCCTCAATGCGCTGACAAGCGTTTTTTGATCCGAATGGGTGGCGATGAATGCATCGATTTTTCCGGAAGCCTCCTCCCAAGGCTCTATCCCAGGGCTGTCAGGATTTCCGGACGGCAGGCCGGCGCCAGGCAGCACTGAGGAATTCATATCTATCATCGAAATCAACATCAATTCATTGGACTGATTAACGATTTCTATGACCTGTCCTTGTGTAGCGCATCCGGTTGCAGCTACAGCAACCAGACAAAGAATAACGCCTATAATCGAAATATTTCGCCTAACAGTGATAGGGCTTAAAGTTTGTAAACGGATCATTTTTCCCTCCCTTGTCACGCCGCCGTGTGGTCAGCGAGGCTGGTGAAAAGTTTCATAAACTGCGGATCATTCGGGTCAACAACTGTTATATCGCCCTGAGCAAAGGCTGCGACAAGACCGGATAGAACCATCGGAAGCGACGACACATCCATATGGTAACCGAGTTCTTCCACAGCGCAAGTAAGTCCGGCATCGAGTACTTTGGTTAACCTGTTCCCTAACTCAGTGACCAGATCGTTACCGAGTAACCGCCGGCCTCGGGAAGCGACCGTACCCAGCAATAGCCGAATCACTTCAACCAAAGTCGCGCCGGCGATCAACTTTGCATGATCCCCGCCTGCTACTTCGACTACTGTTTCGACAACCTCGCCAGCAAGCTTTCCCTCAAACTCGGCGAACAGGACCGGGTTGAGAACCATCGCCTCGGCGGCGGCGGTAACGATATCAGCAGCCTGAATACGAGAGATTTTCTTGGATGCCACAAGCGCGGCCAATCTTTTTGCACAATCGACAAGGAGATCGGGATATCGGGTATCAAGGAGATCAGGGTTTCTCACGACAACTTCAAGCGAGGCTTTCACAGCTGCCGAGGCGATTGCTTCGGCGTCGAGACAATTGTCCAGACTCCCCACTGCCTTTAAAGTACTTCCGACGAGTTTTTGAACAAGGCCCGGCTCTTTTATTATAAGTTCCGGATATTCGGCCATTGTCCCTGCGGCACTGCTGACAATGGCTTCAAGTCCGTTTTTGCTGAAGCTTTTGCGAATACCCTGATTTCCCACGGTTTCTATTACGGAACTGATTAGTTTTTTCAGCCACTCCGGCTCTACATCATCCAAAATCAAGTCGGGATTTGAAGAAACTGCGCCCAGTGCCGCATACGTAATTTTGAAGACCACCTCTTGACTGAGCAACTGCGCATCGGTTGCAGTGGAAAGTTCTTTGACAATCACCAGCAGAGTTTCGCGCAGGAGCGGGGATTTCTCTTCGAGCATTTTTGGCCCGTGTTTTTCTGCGGAACAAAGGCCTGCCCGCAAAAGATCACCCCAGTGATCCTGAAAGAAATAACGGAAGTTCGTATTGTCCTTTACCAGTGGAGCGGCTTCCTTGAGCACATCGGCAACAATTTTCTCAAAATCGCCGGCGTAATTGTGGTCTAACGTGAGAGCCGCAACGCTCAACCCTTCGCTGATCAGCAAAGGATAGCCCTTGCCCCGAAATAATCCCAAAATGTAATTGTCGCCATCTTCCGCCTTTTCTCGTACGGTTGCCAATGCGCCCAGCATAGCTGTGAGCCATTTGTCGTCGCCCTGATAAGCCTGCCGTGCGTCAAGTACGCCATTGAGCGTGGAACTGAGGGCATGACGCAAAAATGGGCTCCATGCGTGATATGATTCGAAATCAGGTTTTGAAAACCTCTCAAGCACTCCCTGAATTATCGAACGGATCTTTTCGTCTCGGACAAATAGCGCGGTATTTTCTGCACCGAACTCCGCAACAACGTCCAAAACAAGCATCGCCATCCGCCATGCATACCCAATCTGCCGATGGTCTTTCCCCGGTCCAATGTAAAACGCTGCCGCACGAGTATCCTTGTCTTTCAAATCCAGTTCAGGATAAAGGTTCTTCAGATTTTTAATGTACTCGGAGTCAGGGTCCAAAACCGGAAAAATGGCGCGTTCGGGGAATATAAGCCCATACCATTTAGTGATTTGCGCCGGATCAGGTTCAGGTTGTTTCAGTAGCTCTTCAATTTTCCAGCGATTTGGGGACAGGGGATCAGGCGTCTTATTCTTTGTTTCCTCCACGCAATTCTTTAGCTCTTTCGTCATCTGGATCCCCCCAGGCCCACCAGTCAAGGTGGGCATGGTCAGGATCAAATCAGAGGTGACCCCCACCTTCTCTGCGAGCAGTCGGTCGGCTCTGCCAGCGAGCTTGATTATTCCCCTCGCAATGGAAAGTGCCATGGCCACATTCGATGCAATCATAACTTGTTCCTTGCTTACTCATTTTAAGTGATGGTTAAACCCGTCATGCCGGACTTGATCCGGCATCCAGAACCCATTGAATTTACTGGATTCCGGCTTTCGCCGGAATGACAAAAAAGGGTGTTTTTCGACTTTTTACGAGACCGTCAAATTTAGACTTGCTCCCTTTTTTTATTCTCAATTAAAATTAATGCCATCCAAAAAATCCGAATTAAATCCGCTTCCTCTGTTCGCTTAAAGATAAAACCTTGCACTAAAAAATGTGCAAAAGTGAACTAAGATTGAAAAATGACATCTTTAAATCTATATGATTTCAATCAGCTATTAGCCTGGTACGGGAGAAGCAATTGAAGCCAAAATTAGTATGAGTGCGAAGAGGAAATTAGAAAACCCCAGAGAGCCGCATCTTAATTATCAAGAATAAATATAAGATCCGACTCTATTCCCTCACTCAAAACTTTTTTATTTCGTACTTAAAGCTTGAATCGTCCCGTATCAACCCATTCGATCTTCAATAGGGTCCACCAATCAATTGCCAAACCATCCAGAACATAATCATACGGCAACCATCCATAACCATTATCACCCCAAGCACCCCAGGAATTTCGGATAAGTAATGCTCCGGTAGTTTCCTTTCCACAGATAGTATTCTTAATCTTCATCTTGTTATTATATCCAACCGCTACAACAGCGTGGCCACCTGCGATTTTTTCTCCCGGGCATGGATATGGAATTTTACCATCATTGACAGATTGACCAATAGAGTTGTACACGGTAAACCCAAACATGGAGGGTAAACCATACGCAATGAGTGTTTTGATTCTTTTCAGAAGTACATCTTTTTTTGTAACAGGAGGATCAAGCCGGAAGTATTTGATGGTTTGATAATTTTGGGCAAAAGCATAACAAAACGCAGAAGGCTCTTTATCGAAATCAGCAATTATATAGGGCCAATATTCTTCAGGTGGAACTCCAAATAGCACCATAGCCCCCATTGTCGTTCGAAGGAACGCTCCTCTATCTCCAGTCCAATGGAGAAGATTTCTTGTCGCCTTGTAAAGAAAGAGCCTCGATGCATCTATATGTTTACCAAAAGCCCTGCGCTCGTAATATTCAATAATTCCAACGCCGGCATTTGCAGTACATGATCCAATTGAAAACTGATTTTCAATTGGTGAACACCATGTTCTAAGATCTTTTGATGCGGGGATGCTAACCTTTGACGGATTTGTTACACCTATTTCTTTTATCATGGGCTTTATATCTTTATGATCAATCGTATAATCCCGATAGTCAGGATAATCCGGGAGCCACCCCATTCCTAATTTTTCTATAAATTCACTCATAGCAATGGTCTCCTTTTTTGGTTTTATTAAAAAATTGACACTTCCCTTTTGCCACCTAAACCACATTCTTTTTCTTTTACCATATCACCTCCTTTTAATACGCTATTCAAACACGTCCCAACGTTTCAGTGCCCGATCATCCGCCAGAACTGGCCGGAAACGAAATTCTCACTTCCATCGGTTGTGCAGATTAAATCGCCGGTCCGGACAGGTAATCCGTTAATTGTATAGTTGTGGATCATAAACTCCTCTTTTCCATTTGTGTCATATGCATTGATAAGCATCACATAACAAATCTTACCAATTGAATGTACAATGCAGAAAACTGTTATATGGTATGCTGCCGTGCGATGAAGGATGCTGGTCAGCATCATTTCATCAAAATATCAGGAATATCTTCTGGTAAGTAAAATTCAGTATTTAATGATGCACAAAAATTTGTGCATCCCTGCCCTAAAAAATGTGCAAAAGCGAACTAAGATTGAAAAATGACATCTTTAAATCTATATGATTTCAATCAGCTATTAGCCTAGTGCGGGAGAAGAGATTGAAGCGTAAATTAGCATGTCAGCGAACGGGAGATTAACCGGTTTTTTTTGCTTATTGAATATACAAATAAAAAGATGAATAAGCCTTCTAAAAGACTGACAAACCGTTTAATTTAGATAAACATTCTGATGTTTACATATTAAAAACAAATTCTTCATGAAAAATCCGGGTTAAAGAAATTCCTCAGCAACACCCGTGCCAAAAAGATTTTTCTCTTGCAACAAACAGAATTTTAGGAGAGCTTTCTCATTTTGAAGTTCGTACAACACCTCTATTTAACTAGAATTTCAGACGATCATAATAAAATGCCCACATATTTCAAAACGCATGAATTGGATCATGGAAAATCGGAGGAAAGATAAACAAATAAAAAATGCACAGAAAAATGTGTGTTGATGCACATTTTTCTGTGCATGGTTTGGAACTCCTATGATTGCAACTTAATTAGAATTTAGGGGTTTCGCTTCAATTGGAATGTTTGAATAATGAGACAATGGGTTATAGCCCGTAGGGTGAAAATTTTCGGGCTAAACGTGCGAGTTATATCTGGCGGTCATATTATTTCAACCTGTCAATTCTTTGCCACATGCTTAAGTTGTTTTGCCAATATTTACCCATTTGGGATTTATGGAAGAAAATTGGAGTGATTTGCCTAACTTATTAAAAATAAATAGCATTTAAAAAAAATGGCCCATAAAAGAACCCTGGCATAGGTTTTGCTTAGTTAATAAAAAAAAGGGGGGTTCACTACAAAATGCAAGCAACTAACTCTGTTCAAATCTTTAAAAAGATCCATAACGTTGTGGAAAAAGACCTTCATGACAACTCAATGTTTTTCTTCAAGGGTGCTATGATTGGCTGTATTATCAGTCTGTTTTTGTGGGTCATCATATTCTGGGTCATCACCTGATTATTGACAAGCATTTTCTTTTGGCAGTTAGATGAAGCCCAAAGATAGAACTGTGCGCCGCTTTCACCCGAGGTGATACCTTCGTGTCCGATTTTTCACACCACCCCACACGCTTATTCAATTTCAAAACTAGTGAATCCTTGTATTTCTGATATCTGCTCCTGTGCTTAAGGCATGGTGGCCATCTTAGCAAAATTGCCCAACGCATTCTCAATTTTTTTAAGGACTTCAGCACATTCAGTGATGCTGTGACGCTTTGCGATGTATTTTGGATCATTATAAGAAAACCATACTTGCCCCGCTTCATCTTCCCAGATTAGAGCTTTCTGGGGAAGATCGATTGCAGCACTTTGGCTATTCTGCATCAGGGGTGTACCGACCTTTGGATTGCCAAAGATAATCAATTCTGTGGGGCGCAACTTTTTTCCCACCTTTTGTGCGCCTTCTGCATGATTTATCCTGATAAACACGGTCATGCCTTTTGCCTTTAAGGCGTTTTCTAAACGATCCCCTGTCTTCTTTACATTATGAGAACTTTTTATACTAATAAGCCCATTGTCTGCAGAAGCCAGCGAAACAAAGAAAAAAAGTGCTATGAGAGTTAAGAGTAACTGACGCATAATTGATCCCTCCTTAATGATCTCATTGTGAGTAGAATATGGCCTAACGGCGCGTATGAGTGCGCAATGTTGGGCGACTTTAACTCATAGCGCTACAATTTAGTACCGGCCTATTTCACGAATTATTCTATGAGGAGTCGGGGAGTTTTTTCGATTCTATAGCTCCATGAATAATCACCATGGAAAAGATTCAGAGAAGGAATGTGGAAAAACATATAGCCGCATCATTTTCTCACAAGTCGATTTTGTCTTTTTGCTACATAAGGGTGAACACGCAATTGGTTGCAAAGGACCAGAAGTATGAGGGGAATATTCCCATCAAAAGGATGCCACAGCATGCAATGGCAAGGGCAAGCACGGTGGTACGAGAAGGTCTCGGCATGGTAACAAGCCCTTCGGAAGGATGGAAGTACATTACCACTACCACCCTGAGATAGTAGTAAATCGAAATGATGCTGTTTATAGCAGCGAATATGACCAGCCAGACATAGCCGGCTTTTATGCCTTCGGTAAAAATATAAAATTTACCCATGAATCCGCCAGAGGGCGGGATTCCGGCGAGGGAAAACATAAAGACCGCCATGGCCACGCCCATGATCGGGTATTTAAACCCAAGCCCGGCAAAATCGGAGATCTTGTCATATTCCCCTTCCTCTTTCCCTAAAAGCGCCACAACACCGAAAGCCCCGATGTTCATAAATGCATATGCCAGAAGGTAGAACAGCATTCCGGCCTGGGCAAGGCTGGTCCCTGCCACAAACCCTATGAGAATATATCCGGCATGGGCGATGCTTGAATAAGCGAGCATACGTTTTATGTTGTCCTGAGCAAGGGCGATTATGTTCCCGACGGTCATGGTCAGGAAGGCAGCAATCCACATGATGGAGCTCCAGTCCCCTTTAAGAGAAATAAGGGGGACAAGGATGACCCGGATCAGAGCTGCGAAGGCGGCTGCCTTTACGCCGGTGGCCATGAAACCGGTTATCACGGTGGGGGCGCCTTCATAAACATCCGGCGTCCACATGTGAAACGGAACCATTGAAACCTTGAAGCCGAATCCCACAGTCATCATCACCAAACCGGCAATAAGAAGTTTTGAATGCAGTATATGCGGATGACTCGATATAAAGTTGCCGATCTTTACAATATCTAACGTTCCGGTTGCTCCGTAGATAAGTGCAAATCCGTAAAGGAGAAAACCCGAGGCAAAAGCTCCAAGCAGAAAATATTTTAAAGCCGACTCAGCGGAGCGGAGCTGATCTTTATGAAAAGCGGCCAGGACGTATATAGAAACAGACATGGTTTCAAGGGCTACGAAAATCAGAATCAGGTTGCCTGCGGCTGCCATCAGGGTCATTCCGCAGGTAGCAAACAGAATAAGGGAGTAGTACTCTCCACAGTTTATTCGTGAGAAAAATTTCTGGTAATTGATGGAGATCATGATGGTCATAATTAATATAAGCAAGACGGTCAATGTGATAAAGAAAGAAAAGCCGTCCGTAAAAGCCATCCCGCTGAAAGAAGACCCGCCACTGGTCGGCCATGTCATAATCAGACAGGCGAGTGCAATGATAGAGCCGGCAAGCGATATAAAACCGGTGAAAGCGGTTTTTTCTTTCCGCTTGAAGACATCAGCAAGAAGTACGAACAATGCGGTTGTAACAAGAATAATCTGCGGCCAAACAGCCTGCATGCTCATTGCCGGCAGAATGAAATCCAATGTCTTCATTAATTCCTCCAAATTTATTGTGCAAAAAAGCCGTTATTTTACAACGGTCTGTCTTTTATTATTTCATCCGGGTTTACGGATCGATCCTGCGATAGTATCAGAGCGGCATTTTTTATCGCCAGGTTAGTATTGGTTTTTCCGGTCGCCTCTTGAACATACATTTCTAAGTCTTTGTTGAATCTGTTGATAAAAAGGGAGACCGAAGCGTCCATTTTTCTCATGAAATATCCCGGAAAAATTCCCATTACAAAAATAAGCACGGCAATGGGAAGCATCGTGGCTATCTCACGCAGGTTCAGGTCCGGAATATTTTTATTTTCATCTTTATCAACAGGTCCGAACATTACACGCTGATACATCCATAACATATAGGTAGCCCCGAAGATCATTCCCGAGACTGCAAACACCCCAAAAAGCGGGTACGTTTTGAAGACCCCCACAAGGATCATAAACTCTCCCACAAAACCGTTTGTTCCGGGAACGGCAACCGATGCAAGGGTGACGATCATAAGGAACGTGGCAAAAATCGGCATGACTTTTGCGAGACCTCCGAAATCTTCCATCATCCGGGAATGCCTTCTTTCATAGATGATCCCCACAAGGATAAACAGAGCACCGGTGTTTAAACCGTGATTCATCATCTGATAGATACCCCCCTCAACACCCTGCATATTTAAAGCAAAAAGTCCGATCATCACATACCCCAGGTGGCTTACGCTGGAGTAAGCCACAAGGCTTTTCATGTCCGGTTGGACCCATGCCACGAGTGCCGCATAGATGATTCCAATAACTGCCAGAACCGCAATAATCGGAAGGAACTGGTGTGATGCATAAGGAAAAAGCGGCATTGCAAATCGTATAAAACCGTAAGTGCCCATTTTAAGAAGAACGGCGGCAAGGATGACGCTTCCGGCGGCCGGGGCTTCCACATGGGCGTCCGGCAACCATGTATGGAACGGAAACATGGGAACCTTGATGGCAAAAGCAATGAAAAACGCCATGCAAAGCCAGAACTGAATTGATATCGGTATATGCAGGTTGTACAGCTCCAGAAGGTTGAACGTTGCAATTCCGGTGATCTTGTAATTGTAGTAATACAGGTAGATAATCGCTACAAACATGAGCAGGCTTCCGGCCGCCGTATACAGGAAAAACTTGACGGCGGAATAGATGCGCCTCGGTCCGCCCCAGACACCGATGAGCAGGAACATGGGTATGAGCATAAGCTCCCAGAAGATGTAGAAGATGACAAGGTCCAGAGATACAAAAGCCCCGACCATCGCTGTTTCAAGAAGAAGCATGCTGATCAGAAATGCTTTGATATGTTTTTGAATATACGTCCATGAACAGAGAATACACAACGGAACAAGAAAAGTGGTCAGCACAACCAGCCAGAGGCTTATTCCGTCTATACCGACAAAATAAGAAAGCCCCATGCTCTTGACCCAGGGAACATGCTCCACAAACTGCATATGCGGCGTTTCGGAATTAAAGTAAATGGGAAAAGCCAGGGAAACCGCGAATTCAAAAAGGGATATTACAAAAGCGGCTTTCCGCATAAGATCATAATTTTTCTCTTTATCGCCCCGTATAAAAAGAAGCAAAAGCACCCCGGCCAGAGGAAAGAAAATTATGAAACTGATTATCGGAAAATTAAGCTGGTTCATTCTGTTATCTCCAGAAGTTGCTATTATCAGATGTTGTCCGGATAGAATCGGATCATCTTAAACTACCCACCCACGTTACGACTTAACGAGGCCTCATCCTAACCCGGACAAGCCGGAAAAGTTACAAGTGACCTAAAGTTTAGTTTAGATATTTTTTGCCATAAAATGCACAAAAGATATGCCTAAGGCACTAAATATACAGTGAATAAATATAATACATGACAATAACCACCGTGCCCGCTACTAAAGTTACCGCATAGCGTTGCACATAACCGGTCTGGATATGACGCAGCATACGGCCGCACCACATGAAAAATTGAGCCGTTTTGTTTACAAGGCCGTCTATGAGCGTAGCATCTGTAATTTTCCATAGAAAGATACTGAACGTATGAAGCGGTTTGAGCACATTCCACTCATACAGTTCGTCAATATACCATTTGTTGAGCAGAAGCCTGTATAACAGGGGGTTCTTTTGAGCAAGCCTCTCGGGAATCTCCCTCTTTTTCATGTACATCATGTATGCGATGAAGATACCCCCGAGTACAATTATTGTGGTAATGATCATAAGGAGATATTCAATCGTATGTGAATGATGTCCGGCTGTTTCCGCCCCGTGCATTATTGCCTTGCCAGCGGCGTCTTGAAAAAGTTTTCCCTTTCCGAACCCGATAACCGGTTCAAGAAAATGTTCCACAAGATTGCTCCCGCCGAGCGCCTTGGGAATGCCGATATATCCGCCGACCACGGAAAGAAAGGCCAGTATGATTAAAGGAATAGTCATGGATTTGGGGGCTTCGTGAATATGTTTTTTCACCTCTTCAGATGCTCTGCATTCGTTGAAAAAGGTCATAAAAATAAGGCGGAACATGTAAAAGGCGGTCATGGCTGCGGCAAGGACGCCAATAAGCCACAGGATAAAATTTCCGTTAGGGCTGCTGAAGGCCTTCCAGAGGATCTCGTCTTTGCTGAAAAAACCGGAAAATCCCGGGAACCCGATGATGGCCAGGGTTGCGATTACCATGGTATAAAAAGTGACCGGCATTTTCTTTCGTAGCCCGCCCATATACCTCATATCCTGTTCACCGCTCAGGGCATGTATGACACAGCCCGAGCACATAAAGAGAAGGGCCTTGAAAAATGAATGGGTTAACACGTGAAAAAGGCCTGCGGCAAAGGCGCCCACTCCCAGACCCAGAAACATGTACCCGAGCTGGCTGACTGTTGAGTAGGCAAGCACCTTTTTGATGTCGTTATGGGTTAAGGC
>JAYEFV010000080.1:0-5049 GCA_034658755.1 Thermodesulfobacteriota bacterium
TCACTCCGCGAATGGCCTTAACCGAAATGTCACCAACCTGGTAGGTCTTTTCTAAATTGTTTGCAGTCACTAATGACATGATTTTTTCCTTTTTCAAAAACCTGATTATCTCTCTGTGCCTATAGCCCTACTAATCCTATCAAATTCAAATAAATAACTTGTCTAAAAAACGTAACTATTTAGCCCCTTACAACTGGCGTCTAAGGGTTTGATATCATATTGTTTGTCAAAATCAATGAAAATAGTGAACATTTTGCCTTTTAAAAATCTTTGTCTTTTTAGTTCCGGCAGCTTTTCAATGGCATACCGCAACAGGGTGCGGGGCATCTTGCGATAATGTTCTTTCTTATAATAGGGACCATCCTATATTCCTTCCGTCAAGCATAAAGTGTAAATTTTTAATAAACAAGTTAATTCAATAAGATATAAGTACGACTAATTTCCGTACGCACTTTTCCTTATAGTTTATTAAAAAAATATCGAATTTCTCACAAGTACGAACCCTACCTCTGATTCCTTCATCAACGTTCAGGCGATCACCAGCATTTTTGCTGCTAGTTTAACACACATTTTTGTTTTAATACCGTGCTCGTGTTTTCTTCCTCTAAGAAACCTGGTAAAGTAAGTTCTGAACAGATCGACTCTTGCGGACGCTACCTTAGGGTTCACTCAAAAATAAGTTCACATTTTTGCATCTTCGCTTCAGGCCATGTTTGGCTACTCTACTTTGGGTCCATAATGATGGTGTTGGGCTTGCGAATAAAAGTGTTGAATGTATGCAGCGTTTGGTGTATTATGGAGTAAACAAAGCAAAGAAACCCAGGGCGATAAAAGTGATCGATGGATAGAGTTAATTTCATCTCTAAAGCAGACCTGACGGATAAGATTACTACTTTTTCCCCAATATTGACGGATGTAATTGACCGCTATTTCAAAGAATAACATCCAGATCTCTGTAGGATCGACTGCGTTTGTATAGCTCATTCTTCGAACGTTTACTCAATTTTCATGGGATTATTTTTCTGAAGAAAGATAAAGACAATAAGCGAAAAGGATCAAAAACATGCCATATTTGATCATGAATAAAGATTCCATGGGATATAAGGTGGTTAAATTCTCGAATAGTATCAAAATCGGGAGGGTGGAAGACAATGATATTGTTCTGAGTGATCCAAACGATAAAGCGATCTCCCGTCACCACGCGTATATTGATCAAAAAAAAGGAGTGTACACTCTTCATGACCGAAGCAGTAACGGAACACTGGTTAATAATGAATATATAAAAGAATATCAGCTTTCCCATAGCGTTACTTTTCAGATTGTTGACTATTTTTTTACTTTTATTGAAGATTCTGAAGCTGAAAGTATTGAGCGAAAGCCCCCAAGCAGAGGTGATAAAGCATATAAAAAAGACGAATCATTTGATGAAACAGTTACAACAATTATTAAAAAGCCAAGCGTTGAATTGCAACAGACGATTGATTTAAAGAAAAGTTTAAAGAAAGAGGGTATTATTGTAGAAAGCGAAAAGATGATAGCCTTTTATCAGGATATTCAGGAGATAGCAGGGATCAATGTTCCTGTTTTCATTTTTGGTGAATCTGGAAGCGGAAAGGAAAAAGTAGCTCATACTCTGCATGTTTTTTCCAAAGCAAAAGGTGACTTTATTGCTCTTAATTGCTCTTCCATTCCAGAAGGTATTTTTGAAAGCGAATTATTTGGGAGTGTAAAAGGTGCTTTTCACGATGCCGCAGATAAGCCTGGAAAGCTGGAACTGGCAAATAATGGAACTGTTTTTCTTGATGAGATTGGAGATATGAATCTGTCTCTTCAACCTAAACTCCTTAGATTTTTAGAACATAAAATGCTCACCCGCCTGGGGGATACAGTGATCAAAAATATTAATGTCAGAGTTATAGCTGCCACTAATCAAGATTTAAAAAACATGGTGAAAGAAAAAAAGTTTCGTCATGACTTTTATCAAAGGTTAGCCTGTATAAAGTTACACATCCCTCCACTTAGAGAAAGAAAAGAAGATATATTGCCTTTAGCAAAATTTTTTCTGTCAAAATTTTCAAAAGAACACAATTTGAAAGTTCATCGCATTTCCGATGAGGCCAAAAAAATGCTGCTGGGATATTACTGGCCCGGAAATGTTCGGGAGCTAAGTAACATACTTTTAAGTGCTTCAGTGCGAAGTCGGGGAAAGGCCATTTATCCTACTCATTTGTCAGCGGCATCGGAAAAAATACAGGCGAGCTCACAGCAACCAGTAAAAGAAGAGTTCCTTTCCATGAAGGACATGGAAAAAATTCATATCAAAGAGGCATTGGAACGAACCAATTGGAATAAGACAGATGCAGCCAATCTCCTTGGAATATCAAGGGACACTCTTTATAAAAAGATTAAAAAGTATACTATTTCAAAAAAATAGCCCTCTTTCATTTTCCTTAGACAGTCTATATGACGGTCTCGTAAAAAGTCAGATTTTGATGGCAAAGTAAAAAGCTCCAAATTCAAGGCGCACAAATTCCGAGGAATGAGACGTACATATAGTACGTCGCAGTGACGAGGAATGCAGCGCAACGCAGAAGTTGGACTTTTTACGAAGCCATCCTATATAATTGCCTCAAATATTTAGGCGTATGAAAATACTCTTTACCAACACAGGCCCCTGGGGAACTGGCAGTGCCACTGTAGTGGACGCGTTAGGCCTTGAGTTGATGAGACGGGGACATCAAGTCAAGATTTTTTTTCCTGATTGCCACTTCGAATCCATGGATATGGATAAATACTACAAAAATCCTGAGGTTTACCAAATATGGGATTTCCCAATCCAAAAAAGAGGAATTGAACTATACACCTTTCCCCTAATCATAACGGATCCACACCCTCGAAACTATCATCATGCTTGGACTTTTAAGAAAATGGATGAAGATCAATTCCGTCTTTACATGCATGAGTTCAGGAGGCACATCAAGAGGATTGTCGAGAGCTTCAAGCCCGATATCATTGAATGTCAACATATCTGGGCTATGGACCACGTCATTATGGAGCTTGGCTACCCCTACATTTCTGCTGCCCACCATAGTGATCAGATGGGCTTTCGTTATGATCCTGGGATGCGGGAGTACGCCATTAGTGCCTCTCGGAATGCCCAGTATATTTTTGCTATTTCCGAGCATGTCCGTGAAGAAGTCCTTGATCTCTATCCTGTTGACCCGGAAAAGGTAGTGGTGATAGGTAACGGGTACAATCAAGAGACCTTTAAGCCTCAGCAAGTAGACCGGTCTGCCCTTCTCAGGCAGTTTCACATCAACATGCCTGATGATGTTCCCATAATTACGTTTGCAGGCAAACTATCTAAAACCAAGGGTGTCGACATCCTTCTCTTGGCGAATCGGTTGGTGCAAGAAGATCAAGAAGTTCACTTTCTCCTATTCGGCTCAGGAGAACTTGAGGACGCACTAGATAAGGACAAATATGACTTGTACTGCCAAGATAACGTGCATATTCTCGGTCACCAAACCTTCGAAATCCTATCCCAATTTCATAACATAGCGCACTCGAGTATATTGCCATCCCGGTCAGAAGGCTTTGGCATCGCAGCTCTGGAAGCAATGGGGTGTGGCACACCCGTAGTTGTTACCCGAACCGGTGGCCCCGACAAATTTGCGGTTGGGGATATAGTTGAAAAAGAAAACCCTAAACAGTTGGCTGATGCTATCTTGAGAATGCTTTCGTTATCCGATGGTGAATATAAAGGTATGCGAGACAAAGCTCATAAAGTGGCGCTTCAATTCTCATGGACGTCCGTTGTCGAAACTCGTCTACACTACTACGAGTTACTGCGGCAACGATTTCCGGTAAGCAATCATATCTAAAGGTGATGACTATCTTCCAAAAAATATTTCAAGGTGTGATTAGCTCTCTTTCTCAAAGAACAGCCAATACGTGTTGATAAAACGCTCCTCACCCTTAGCCACATCCGAACCCCCGGTAGGTGTATTGAGGATGCGAACTTTATCTCCCTGACGTACGGCTATAGAGCTAGAGCCTCCCCCATCTAAGGCATAGGCATGGTCGGCACGAAGATCCATTGCCAGTTGAGCCAGTTCCCCAAAAGTCATACCGGCACTTACGGTAGGAGTCCCTGCTCCCAATGCTGTACCTGAGACGGTCCCAATAAATAGCAGATTCCCTCGAATCATAATAAAGCTGCGAGCGGCTTCAAAAGTTTCAGTAGCTCGGGTTAGTGAGAAAGCCATTACCGATGAATCTTTCTCACCAAAATCCTCCGCTTCAAAGTCGATTTCCAATTGTCCGTCGCGCACCAGATAGGGACCACAAGCCATAGCCTGCTCTACTTCTCCGAGTGATTCTGGAAAGTTGTTGGCTACGTGTACTACATCGCCTACTTTTATACCTACCAAAACTTTATTTTTATGCTCAACTGGTATTGACAGGATAAATCCGGTGAAGGGGATTAAGCCTCCTCCACCTGGCGTGATTTCGAATATCCGATCCCGAGCGATAGCTACATCAATATGAGACTGGCTTCTCTTGGTCTTGAAGCCATATATGGAATTGTACAAAATAGTCAGTCCCTCACGCTTTTCGCTATTGATCGCATTCCACTTCACCTTAATGCCATTGCCCAGGGTAACGTCGGTCATAAACACCCTTTCAATGTATGCATTGCCATCTTTGGTGATCACTAGAGCAGCCCTATTGAAGGCCGGGAGACTTATCTCCCTACCATCGGCTATGAACCATCCTACAGGGTCACCGAAGAATAGGCCGGGTATTTTCGTGGGATCGATTCCCAGATTAATAACGTCCATGTAGTGTCCATAGTCGTAGTAGTGGTTCCCATTGATTGCGGCTATAGCACCAGAGCGTTTTACCATCTGGCTAAGCTGGACTAGACCTAGCTCGGCGAAAAGTGCTTTGTCGGGGCGCTTTCCTTCTCTTTTGGCTGCACCAAAAAGTTTTGAAACCCTATCAATCGACATCAGCTTGCTCTCTGGAATAGCTTTACACGCCTTT
>JAYEFV010000081.1:0-5038 GCA_034658755.1 Thermodesulfobacteriota bacterium
GGGTGTAGCTCAGTTTGGTTAGAGCGCCGGCCTGTCAAGCCGGAGGTCGCGAGTTCAAGTCTCGTCACTCCCGCCATTTTAATGAAAGCCTATCATGCAATTGATAGGCTTTTTGCGTATTATCGTACGTTCTTTTCCTCGTGATGTATTTACCTTTTGGTTAGTTATAGATCCTGACGGAAAAATATATGATGAGTCACAATCTCAAAAAGATTTTGCAAAATGTTGCTCAAAGTTCCGGCCGTATTACAATTTTAACGGGTGCCGGCGTCTCTGCCGAAAGCGGCATTCCGACATTCCGTGGTCCGGAAGGGTATTGGACTGTGGGCTCAAAGGAATATCATCCCCAGGAGATGGCCACCTACAGCATGTTTATGCAGTATCCGGATGAAGTTTGGAAGTGGTATTTATATAGAATCGGTGTATGTGGAAAGGCCGAACCCAATTCAGGGCATTTTGCCCTGGTAGAAATGGAAAAATTTTTTAAAAATCGCTTTACTCTGATCACTCAAAATGTAGACAATTTGCACCTTAGGGCAGGAAATAGTTTAAAAAATACGTATCAGATTCACGGAAACGTGTTTTTTATGCGCTGTGTCAATGAATGTACCGCACAAATTTATCCGGTTCCGCAGGATTTGACCGGCAGAACAAAAGATCAGGCCATTACAGAAAAAGACCGCAACTTACTCCGGTGCCCGGATTGTGGAAGCCGCACCCGTCCCCATGTGCTGTGGTTTGATGAAATCTATAATGAACATCACTATCGATATCACAGTTCGTTGCAAGTTGCCGGGGAGACCGAACTGCTGATTGTGGTTGGAACCTCGGGTGCCACCAATTTGCCGAATCAGGTGGTATGGGAAGTAAATAATCATGGGGGCATCATTATTGACATCAATATTGAGGAGAACCCGTTTTCGGACCTGGCGTTAAAAAGCGGGCGGGGGTTTTTCATAAAACAACCCAGCAGCAAGGCGTTGCCGAGTATTTTACAACTGTTTAAAGAAAGGGCATAAATTGTCACACGACGTTATGTTGTTCGTACGTATTCAGGGGGTGTGCTTCCCCGAGTAACGATATTGGCGGAGTGGCTTCGTCATTTCAATGACTTAGAAATGGGGGAGACCGCGGCTCCCGCATGCTTTTTTGCAGGAGAACGCGGAGGGGGCAGGAATGCCCCCGCTGCTAAGTCATTGAAATGACCAGACACGTAGACACCAGAGTGAAGGGGGGGAGCACACCCCCTGAATACGTACTGTTGTTCATAAGAAATATTAACTAAAGATTCAACCGACTTACCAGCGCTTCGAGATAAGTCGATTTCATTTGTTGACTGGCCATTGCCTGTTTAATGGGCGGAAGTTTCAGAATAACCCCTAAAACAGCGGCCATGGCACGGT
The DNA here is from genome assembly GCA_034658755.1 of Thermodesulfobacteriota bacterium. Classification (GTDB taxonomy): domain Bacteria; phylum Desulfobacterota; class Desulfobacteria; order Desulfobacterales; family UBA11574; genus S5133MH16. The sequence goes on from JAYEFV010000081.1 coordinate 1,404, forward strand.
GGCTTTTTAATACCTGATTGTCGAAAATCAGCTCTTGAAGCTTGCCCTGCTCAATGGCCATAACCACGACCCGGTGGGCCGTATTCAGCGGCGTAATCACCCTCTGAGCTCTGGATTGCAGGCTAATGCAATCCTCGGGACAGACCCTGGCACAGACGCCACATCCCAGACAAATTTTCTCGTTAACCCGTGCCTTTTTCTTTTTGGGATGATGGGGATCGTTGGCCGAAACCAGGCTCATCGCCTCGACCGGACATACAGTTACACATTTTCTGCACCCAGTGCATGTCTCATCTTGAATTTTCGGGATGAAATTGGTTGTATGAACCGGCTGCAAAATCGCAAATTTCCGGGCGGTAATCATGGCATCGCAGCAGCATCCGCAGCAATTGCAGATAAAATTCACATCCTCTCTAACATTGTCGCCGAATTGTATCAGATTGTGTGAATAAGCTGTTTCAAGCAGTTCCATGCATTCCGACACCTCAACCCGTCGGGTATAGTCATATTTTACCAGCGATGACGCCACCGAGTTAAAGGTCATGCATATTTCTTTGGGTGCATTACAATCTCGGCCCATATGAGACATTTTGTGGCGGCAATAGCAGGTGCTGATCCCGATATGTGAAGCGGTTTTAATGACCTCGACCGCCCTTTCATAATCGAAAATCTGTAATGCGTTCTCCATTGAAAGAACCGGCTCATGAACAAAAACCCGCCCCAGCTTGGTTTCTCCGGTAAGAAACAGATTCTTGATAAAATCCTCTTCAACATTGAGATACTGGTAATACAGTTCGCTCAATAGTTTCTGATCAATGTCGCCTCTGATACGCATCAGGGAAAATTCAAAAAATCCCGCCATAGGGGGCGGCAGACAGTAAACCTGACGATCGTTCTCCTCCATATCCATCAAAATAGCCCTGCCACACAGTTGGTCCAAAATTTTCCGGGTTCTAATCCCGTCCATTTTCCATACATGGGCGGCTTTTTCAGCGGAAAACGGTCTTAATGGTAATAGCGATACCAGCCGAGCCTCTTTCTCACTAAAAAGCATTTCCAGGATTTTGTGTAATAGTTTTGAAGGAGGCGCGCCCTGGGGAAATCGATTCAAACGATCCACCAGCCGTACATACCCAGATTTTATGGTGTGATGGGCCATAACAACCTCAAGTTATACAATCGCTTCGCGATTCTATATAATGCGGCTTCGCCGCTCTAAAAAAAGGAAATTCATATACCATCAAGTTAAATTTCAAGCGTTTTTAAATATTCGATGGCTTCTAAAATTTTCCGTTCGCTAAAAACACGGATACTATTTTCTTCCAGAAGAACAGTCGTAATGCCTTTGCCCGGCTTTTTAATTCCGGAAAAACTTCCGTCGTAAATAAATGTGCTGCCGCACGAAGGGCTGCCATCTTTCAGAACGGCTATCTTGATTTTGTGTAAACGGGCAAGTTCAAGCGCTTTTTGAGCGCCGGTCAAAAAGCATTGGGTAACATCATTTCCTTTAATATTCATGACTCTTGCATACCCATGCAATACTGTACTTCCATCGTGACTGGAGATTTCCGAGCAAGGTCTGGGTACTGGAAGCCCCCCACCAACTTCGGGACAGAATGGCACCAGACGTCCCCGGAGCTTCAAATCCCCTAACACACCGCTTTCATTAACTTTAACCAGTCCGTTGTAGCGGACATTTTCTCCAATTAAGCAGGCGCTGACAAGCACTTTATTCATTTTCATCCATATTTCTTTTACTGTTGAATCCTCAGTTTGCACGATAACCATAAACTCTATCTCAGGGAGTTTCAAGTTTTACTTATGGGTTCTATTTATATAATCCGTCTGGGTGTTTTTTCTATAACGCTTTGAAAATAGCGTAATGAATGATCAGCAGCGAAATCATACACTGTTTGAATACATTAGGGATCGTTAAGATAGAACAGCGGTCTTTTGTGTTCGTAATTAAAATGCGTTAAGCGGGTCGCCTATAAGCTATTTATTTAAAGCCATATTTTCTGTTCTATCTTTACGAACCCTTATGTATGAGTTTGTATGATGTAGTCGCTGATTATTCATGGAGCGATTCAATTAAAAACTTCCCGACCCTTTCTCATTTCGTGGGTGAAGACAATGCATAAAAATATAGATACCCCCCGGAAAAATTAGGCGGGCTCTACTAAAATCGCTATGTTTTTAAAATTTAGTATTTGACAGACCCTAACAATTATTATATTCAACCATGTTTTTGATTGAAATTTATAAGACCGCCTAAATAATTGGAGAAAGACATATGGAATTTTGGAGGGTTCCACTTGACGCGGACACCATACAAGTCTCTCTAGGCATCGTGCACATTCTGGAGGATCGATGTAAAGGGTGTGGATACTGTATCGAGTACTGCCCCAAGCAGGCTCTTGAATTTTCTACACTTTTCAACCAAAAAGGATATCATCCCCCGGTGGTTATAAAGCCCGATGAATGTGTAAACTGTCACTACTGCGAAATCATTTGCCCGGAGTTTGCTATATTTTCAGTAGAATGCCCACAAACAACCAAACCCGGCGTAGCCGAAACCAACCATGCGATATAAACTGGCAATCATCATTGTAATTATATGAAACCACAGAAACGCACAGATTATAAAGGTTAGACAAGAGACGAATGAAACCAGCGGTCCTTACCGGTGAATATTTTATGACCGGCGACGTTGCCTGTGCCGAAGGCGCACTGGCAGCAGGATGCCGTTTTTTTGGGGGATACCCCATAACACCAGCTACTGAGATCGCCGAACGGATGGCTATCCGGCTTTCTCATGTTGACGGATGTTTTATCCAGATGGAAGACGAAATCGGCGCCATGGCAGCAGTACTTGGTGCATCATGGGGCGGTGTGAAAAGCATGACCGCCACTTCCGGTCCCGGTTTCAGTCTTATGATGGAAAATATTGGTCTGGGGATCTGTACAGAAACGCCCTGTGTTGTGGTAAATGTTCAGCGCGGCGGTCCCTCTACAGGTCTTCCTACCCATGGCGCCCAGAGCGACATGATGCAGGCCCGATGGGGATCCCATGGGCACTATGAAATTATTGCACTATCGCCGTCCTCACCCCAGGAAATATTTTATTTAACGATCAAAGCGTTTAATCTGAGTGAAAAATATCGGTTGCCGGTTCTCATCATGACCGACGAAATCATCGGGCATATGAGTGAAAAAGTCATTATACCCGAGGCAAAATTAATTAAGACTGTATCACGTCCCAAACCCAAAGGGAGAAAAGACCGCTTCAAACCCTTTGCACCCGGGCCTAACGGTGTCGCACCCATGCCGGCGGCAGGGGAAGGCTATAACCTGCACATTACCGGTCTTACCCACGATGAAAAAGGGTATCCGGTAATGACCGTAGAAGCTCAGACGGAGATGATGGCCAGGATTACCGAAAAAATCCAAAGAAATTTAGACGACATCATTCGGACAGATAGTTACCTCCTCGAAGATGCTGAAATTGTCGTTGTTTCTTATGGAATTTCGGCCCGAACCAGCATTGCCGCGGTAGCTGAAGCCAGAAAGCTGGGGATCAAGGCCGGACTTTTGCGTCTGGTGACGATCTGGCCTTTTCCCGAAGATCAGATTCG
>JAYEFV010000082.1:0-15218 GCA_034658755.1 Thermodesulfobacteriota bacterium
ACCAATTTCTTCAGGAGAGAAAACATCCCAGGTGATAATATGAAATAACTCATGTGCCAGATCAAAATTTCTTCTCCATGGCGCATCATTGATGTTAATGAGTATGCCAACCCCAACAGTGTTATCCACAACACTGGCACCGGAGACACCTTTCCTCAAAGACAAATGCAGAATTTTGAAACGAAGCTTATTTTCGAGTACCTTAAGAATATTAAAGGAAGGGCGAGAACCCAGGTCGAGAAGATTATGAATTTCAGCGCCGAGTTTATCGGCCCGTTCAAAGCCATCGATAGAAAAATCATCCCTATCATAATTTTTCTGGACATCTTTCCATCGCCGTTTAAGACCAAGCAGATGTTCCAGATTGCTGTAATTATTCAGGAAAGAAAGGAATTGGCGCTGTATTTGATTTGCGTCTGTTTTTTTTGCCTTTCTCCACAAGGGAATAGGATCGGGAGCAACCTCAGATTCCAGGAAATAGTCCAGACTCCTGCCATATAAACGAGCCATCATAATTAATTCATGGGCATTTATATTCCTTGCACCTTTTTCAATGGCGGAAAGAGTCTGATAGTTTTTAAACCCCAGTTTTTGAGCCGCTTCGGTAATGGAAAAACCTGCTGACCGTCTTGCAGCCACAATCCTTTTATCCAGGATTTCTTTTTCCTTTCCTTTGGATATCATATCATCCTCCAAAAATATAATTTTATTATATTTCACCTAATAATATTAATAATTATATAAGAATATATTATCTTCTGTCAATCGGCAAATCAATTTTCTTCATTTTCAGTCATTTCTTAAAAGATCACCGGAGGATTATTAATGGCCAAAACCTGATACGTTCGTCAATAAAACCCTCCAAGAAAACAACCTGAAATCGCATAACTATTCAAGAATATACAATCCGTCCAAAATGTCCTTGAAATTTCTCACTATAATTCATATGTTTCAATTAAAACCGTCAGGGTTGCTAAGGAAATAAATATGTCAAAAAAAGCCTTGATCATTGTTGATATGTTAAACGACTTTATTGATAAAAGCGGAGCACTCTATTGCGGCGACACTGCGCGATCGATTATACCCTTTATTCAAGAAAGGCTGGAAGCATTCAGGAATCGTGGAGACCTTGTGATTTACCTGCAAGATTCACATGACAAAAACGACAAAGAGTTCCAAAGGTTCCCGATACATTGTGTCTCCGGTACCCGGAATAATGAAATTATTCATGAACTTACGCCTAAGCCCGGGGAAAAGGTAATACCAAAAAAACGATACAGCGGTTTTTATGGAACAGATCTTGACAGTATCCTTGAGTCTGCGGGCGTTGATGATGTCGAGGTGGTGGGAGTCTGCACTTCGATCTGTGTGATGGACACGGTGGGCGGCCTTGCAAATCGTGACTATAAAATCACTGTCCCTGTCAAGGAAGTTGCCGATTTTGATCAAAAATTCCATGAATTTGCATTAAAAAGGATGAAACAGCTTTACGGAGCCAGTTTGTCATGACAAAAGCACATCGAGCAGGTCCGCTTTTTACCGATCTTTACGAGTTGACCATGGCGGCCAGTTATTTTGCGCATCAGGTGTTTTCCACGGCCACCTTTTCACTTTTTATCAGAGAAAATTATTTACAAAGGAATTTTTTTGTTGCAGCCGGTCTTGAGGATGTTCTGAATGAGCTGGCGGCATCCCGCTTTTCCGAGCAAGACATAAAATATTTGCAAACCACCGGTATTTTCTCAAAAGACTTCCTTTCATATCTGGCCGGACTCCGCTTTTCAGGGAAAATTCTTGCCATGCCCGAAGGCACGATCTTCTTTGCCAATGAACCTGTTCTGGAAGTGACGGCGCCTATTATTGAAGCCCAGCTCAGCGAAACTTTTTTGCTCAACACCATCGGCTTTCAGAGCATGATCGCCTCAAAGGCGGCCAGATGTATTCATGTTGCCGGCAACCGCCCTTTGATCGATTTTTCCCTGCGACGGACTCAGGGTCAGGATGCCGGGCACAAAGTTGCCCGCAGCACATATATTTCCGGATTTGCGGCTACAAGCAATGTCCTCGCCGGACAAATGTACGGCATTCCCATATCCGGAACAATGGCCCATTCCTATGTTGAGGCATTTAGCGGTGAACTTGTGGCATTTTCCGCTTATTCAGAAACCTTTCCCGATAACTCCATATTTTTAATCGATACCTACAATACCATCGACGGTGCAGAGAATGCCGTTACGGTTGCAAAACAGATGAAAGAAAATGGGCATTCGCTCATCGGCGTACGCCTTGACAGCGGAAACATGGCGGATTTGAGCCAAAAGGTGCGAAAAATTTTCGATGATGCCGGTCTTTCTGATATCAAGATCTTTGCCAGCAGCGGTTTTGATGAGTTTAAAATTGCAAAGGTCATTGCCGAAGGCGCCAAAATCGATGCATTCGGAGTCGGCACTAAAGTCGGAGTTTCCGCAGACGCACCCTATCTTGACGTGGTTTACAAGATGGTTCATTTTAAGGACCGCGATGTCAGGAAATTAAGTCCCGGTAAAATTACACTGGCCGGTGAAAAGCAGGTCTTTAGAAAATCGGATCAAAACGGTCGTTATCTGGAAGATATCATCGGTTTAAGAGACGACATCATGGATCAAGGAAAGCCTCTGCTTAAAAAGGTTATGGAAAACGGAGAGATATTGCAATCGCATCCTCCGTTGCAGACGATACAGGATAGATTTAAAAAGAATTTTGCCTTGCTGGATGATCGCTACAAATCGATTTTGGAACATAACGCTTACCCGGTTAAGCTCAGCAGTCCTCTCCAAACACTTCAGGAAAGAACCTAACCCGGACAAACGGAACCAAAAATATTTGCCACAAAGACACTAAGACACAAAGGATATATTTAATATTCTTTCTTCGTGCCTTGGTGCCTTAGTGGCAGAATAAAAAAGTTGTGCCACAAAAAGCACAAAATTTACAACTAAGGAACTAAGGGCTCGCACAAAAATAACTTCACGTTTTTTCAAACATGGGAAGACGTTGGCTAAAAATACTTATTTCTAAAATAATAAGATTATGCTATATCTAAGTAAAATTTTTCGAGATACTATATCATGGCAAGAGAACAATGGGGCAGTCAAATAGGGTTTGTTCTTGCAGCGGTGGGTTCTGCCATCGGGCTCGGCAATATATGGCGCTTCAGTTACATGACCTATAAGCATGGAGGAGGCGCATTTTTAATCCCTTATATTATCGCCCTCTTTACCGTAGGCATCCCGTTATTAATCCTTGAATTTGCAATAGGACATGAGCGGATAGGATCCGCTCCTCTGGCATTCAGAAAGATAAATAAAAAATGGGAATGGCTCGGCTGGTGGTCTGTTACTTTTGTGATGTTCGGCATTGTTCTGTATTATATCACTATTATTTCCTGGTGCTTAAATTATTTCATTAAATCCTTCTCCCTGGCCTGGGGAAATGATCCCAACAGTTATTTTTTCACCCAATTTTTAGCAGTCAGTAAATCCCCCTTTGACCTGAAAGGCATTGTCAGCCCTATTTTTATAGGCGTGGCGATTATATGGTTCATTAACTGGACTATTGTGTACAGAGGGGTAAAAAAAGGGTTAGAGCTCGCAAATAAAATATTTATGCCGTTACTTCTTATTCTCACAGCCATCCTGGTTTTCTGGTCTCTTACCCTTGACGGTGCAGGCGCCGGTATAAAAGCCTATTTAAAACCGGACTTAACCATGCTTGCCAAACCCAAGATATGGATAGATGCTTTCAGTCAGATCTTTTTCACCCTTTCTCTGGGCTTCGGTATTATGATAGCCTATGCAAGTTATCTGCCTGAAAAGGCCAATCTGACACGGGGAGCTTATCTTACTGCTTTAATAAATAGTGGTTATTCCATCTTTGCCGGTTTCGCCGTTTTTGCAGTGCTTGGCTTTATGGCTGCTTCACAGGGTCAAGAAATATCAGAAGTTGTTTCAGAGAGCATCGGACTTGCTTTTGTTGCCTATCCAAAAGCGCTTTCTATAATGCCAGGCGGAAATATCTTTGGCGCTGTTTTCTTCCTCTGTCTGGTGGTTGCCGGAATATCCTCTTCTATCTCAACTATAGAGTCTTTTACCTCCGCAGTAATTGACAAGTTCGGCATCAGCAGAAAAACTACCGTTACTTTTCTCTGTATACTCGGCTTCATAGGGTCCATTATCTTTACAACAAATGCCGGTTTGTTTTGGCTTGATATTGCCGATCATTTTTTTACCCATTACGGACTTTTAATAGTTGCTATTGCAGAGTGTCTGCTTGTGGGATGGCTGTTTAATATAAAAATAATACGGCAGCATATTAACAGAATATCTTCTATCAAAGTCGGTGCCGGATGGGAATTTTTTATTAAAGTTTTTACTCCGGCTGTATTGCTCGGGCTCCTAACCATGGATTTTTATAATGAGCTGAGCAAACCCTATGGAAACTATTCCTGGACGGCTGTTGTTTTAATCGGCATCCTCTGGCTGCTGATAAATCTGGTCATCGCTTTTATCCTGGCCGCAAAACCCTGGAAGACCCAAAACCACAAAGCAAAATGCAGGGGAGAAATTCTGGAATAATAATAAAGGAGTAATACTTAGCCGTGAAAAAGATAGGAATTGTTGTAAAAGCAGATGCGGAGGCAACCAAAAAGGCCGATGCACTTGAAAATTGGCTGCGTTCAAAAGATATAGACGTGGTCAGAAAAGAAAACCTACCTCCAAAACACAGAATTACGGAAAAAGATAAATCATTCGCTCCGGCGGATCTGCTTTACGTTTTCGTGCTCGGAGGAGACGGCACTTTTTTGAGTGCGGTTCGCTGGATAGGAGACCAGAACATACCGATTATCGGAGTCAAGTTCGGTGAAGTCGGTTTTCTGGCGGAAACCGTCGAAGAGAACCTTTTTTCTGCTGCCGATGCTGTTTTAAATAACCAGTTCAACATAGAACCCAGGATGCGACTTTTAGTTAAAGTTGTCAGGGAGGAAAAAGAACTGGCCTGTGAAACCGTGTTGAACGATATTGTCATCAACAAGGGTGCGCTTGCAAGACTTGCCCATATCGAAACGTATATAAACGATCACTATCTGACCACATACAGTGCAGACGGACTTATTGTTGCAACCCCCACCGGTTCAACCGCCTATTCACTTGCTGCCGGGGGTCCGATTATCCATCCGGCAGTACCGGGTATCTTAATGACACCGATCTGCCCGTTTACCCTGACCAACCGTCCCCTCATTGTTCCTGACTCAGCAAGCATCAAGATCAGGCTTGGAAAAAAGTCATCGGATATCATGTTGACATTCGACGGCCAGGCCGGTCTCGAAATCAATGAAGAGCACACCATCATTATCCGGAAAGGTTTCTATCCCGTTAAAATGATCACATTGCCGGGTCAACATTATTTTGATGTGCTCAAGGCCAAACTAAGGTGGAGCGGAGGCCGCGTTTAAGCGATCTATACTTTACAACTTCATTACGCCACTATCATTTTTTCAACCACCACCCAGAAAAAAAGACGGCCATCACTTTCAACACAGGCATTAAAGCCCTGCTCCTTTATCATATCAACAATTGCACCAGAAGAATTGAAAAAACTGCGCATTAACGCCAGTTTTTCCGCCAGAGCAACCCATTTAATAATGAAATTATCGATATTCGGCTCTTCTATCACTAAACACCCTCCGGTTTTGAGCACACGCAGCAATTCTTGAATAGATTCCCTCTGATCGCAAAAATGGTGCAGCGCGTCTACCACTACAATCCGTTCAAAACTTTCATTGGGAAAAGGAAGTTTTTCTACGTGGGTCTGAACCGTCAATAAACGGCCTTTGTTTCTGGCTTGTTTCAGCATAGACAATGACAAATCGCATACCACAATTTCATCGATCATGGACCGAAAGCGCGATGACACCCGGCCGGTTCCACCGCCCGCATCAAGCATACGACCGCTGGTCGGCAACTTCAGCAAATCGGTCAAGCGTTTCAAATCGAGTTTATGGATAACCCGATCATAAAACGGTGCAATAATGTCAAAATGATCAAACATGACATATCGTCCTAAAAGTTTCTTGAGATGTCATCGCTGTAGATAAAGATTCATTAGCGCCCTGCACGGCGAAATGAACGGGCTCTGTTAAAATATTCCTCGCGGCAATGGTTTTCGATTTTAATAAGATTCTCAAAAGGCTGGTTGAAATCCGTCTGACCTGATGTAAAAAGACCATGACCGTAAACGATAACACCCGGCCTGCCCTTAATGGCTTCAGGAACCGTGTTGCACAGTCCGTACGGCCCTGAACCCACCTCGCCGGAAACAATCGGAATGTCACCAACAAACCGTTCATGTGGGCATTTAATGTGGCACTGATCTCTACATTCGCATTTCTCAATGTCACAGTCCATTGAAAGTATCACGGAGAATCTCGGGTGACCGTGTAGGATTGCTTTGCTCCCGGTATTTTTAACAATTTTCAGGTGTGCCGGCAGTTCGCTGGAAGCGGTGATCGCAGCACAGGATGATCCGTCTAACGGGCAAGGATCTATAAATCCTTGCAGGTTGTCCAGACTGCTTCCGGTCTGGCTGATATAAAGCGTATCGTTGTAACAAAAAGAAATGTTTCCAAAATAGGAGTCGACCAGACGGTGTTCAACCGTAAGCATTCCTGCTTCCTGTATTGCCTGATAAACACTCATTTCAGAGTCAAAAGGTCCTTTCATGAGTGAACCCTTAAAACAAGGGGCCGGTTCGAGAATCTTTACAAGCAAGTCAAATAGATTTTGCCTTCTGTTATTTATCTTTCCATGTTTTATGTCATACAGGTAATCTGAAAAGAATTTTACAAAACAGGCAAAGCAAACCGAAGAAAATGTAACATAAGCCTGTTCAAGGCCGACAGTGCCGTAAGTGATAATACCTCGCCCAGGAATGATAACGCTTTTTCGCTCTTTCAGGGCTAAAATAATGGACTCTGATGAAAAATTGAATGAAACCGGAAGGTCATGGAGAATTGTTCTGGTTTCACAGTCCCTGGAAAAAATAATCCCGCCTGAGGTTTCCGCCTCATAATCTACGATGCTCCGATACGGCTCGGCAGGCTGCGAAAAGACAAGGGAGTTAATGCTAAGGTGTTCAAACAGTCTTTCAAGTTCAGCACACGCTATGTCATCTCTGTTCCATGAAAGCCGGGCATCAAGTAGGCCGAGCAGCGGTGCCCCCGGATCTGCCAGACCGTTTCTTAGGAATTTATCTTCGTATATACGAAAAATTTGATCCATTGATCCTATGTAGCATTTTAACTTTATGAAACAACCAGTCCAAGCTTCTTTGCCGCATCCGGAATCGGCATCCCCTTTTTATCCAGTTTTCTGACCCTATAATAATTGGAACGCGCTTTTAAAAACGCCTCTCTGTCTATGGGATCAATATCAATGCTTGTGTTTTTGTAACCCGGTGAGTTAAAGAAACGGCCCGGCAGGTCGTCATCCTTTTCTGTAAAGCCGTTGGCTGCATTCATAATCCGTTCATTATAATAGATCCGTTCACCGATCTTAAATAGATCCTGCCCTGATGTCTTTATGCCTGTGACGGCGGTATAAATATTGGCATACTCCTCGAGGGATGCGGCAAAGAATATGAATTTGCATGCGGTAAGGGAGTCGGCCACTGCATTTAAATCTTCACCGATTTTTATTATTCTCGCTTTGCCTTTGAAACTAAAACGATCGGTGGCAACCGGCTTTCTTAAAATCTCATGGCTGACAGGGTATGCTCTCAAATGGCATCCTCCACGAGTGGATATCGCATAAGCCAGAGCCATCCCATATGCGCCTCTCGGGTCATAGGCCGGTAGTTCCTGTCCTTTGACCGCCATCGCAAGATCGGAACGGCCGCGACTCTTTGCATATTTTGCGGCGCCCATGCCGAGTTCTGTACCCATCCCCCTTTTTTTTCCAATATCAAGAAGCAAAGAGACTATTTCATTAGGCGACAGTCTTTTTTGGGAAATTTCTGAAAAGCATGCCAGGGTTGCTGCAGCCGAAATGGTGTCCATCCCCATTTCATTACATATCCGGTTTGCTCGGATTACTGTGTTTATATCGCTGTTGTCTAAGAGTGCACTGAAATGGGACATGGTTTCAAACTCGGGTATGCTGGTCTTGTTTTTAGTTATTTTCTTACAAAGAATGTGGCATCCCCGGCATCCGCTTTTTTTAGGGGCATATCTTTTCTTGAAAGCATGGGCATTCATACAGGAGGCATGGCTGAACTTTGTTTGGCGAAAATTGTCGGTCGGCATCATGCATCTTGCATCCATAAGATCATACAACGCGCCGGTGCCGAAGCGGGATATTCCAAATTCTCCAAGCAGAACCGGTGAAGCCGCTGCAAGCCTGAAAACATCTTCCCGGGCTTTTCTCAGATCTTGGGCATTAAAAATTTTAGTTTTACCGGTACCTTTTACGGTAATATATTTTATTTTTTTGGAAGCCGATACCCGTCCGATGCCGCTTCTACCCGCTGCAAAATGTCGATCTACAATGATACTGGAAAAAACAACTCCGTTTTCCGCTGCGGGTCCTATAACCGCCCTAGAGCCTTTACCCTTTAGCAGTGAATTAACATAACCTGTTTCCCGTCCGGCAAGATGGCGGGCATCTGTAATGTGGATAGAATCGTTCAATATCTCTATGCCGGCAAGGGTATGACTCTTTCCGGTTATAATTATGCCGTCAAACCCGGCTTTTTTTAATTCAGTACCAAAAGATCCTCCCACTGAAGAATCACCCACCGTACCGGTCAGCGGTGAGCGGGACATAATGGTCATCCGTCCGGATGTGGGAGAGCGCGTGTTAACGAGAGGTCCGGTAAAAATGAGAAAAGGCATATCCGGATCGTTCCAGTTACGGGTTATTCTCTTTCTGAGGTAATATCCGGCAAGGCCTCTCCCTCCGATAAACTTTTTTAATATTGCCGGATCAACGGTTTCGACGCTCCAGGTTTGATCAGAAAGGTTTATTCTTGCAATTTTTCCGCACCATCCGTACATGGGAGTACCAATAAAAATTTGACTTTTGTCTCCAAATAATTTTTTTCAACTCAATGGCGTAGTTTTCTCAAATCTTTCCCCATCAACAAGTTTAAAGAAACAGTATCCGGGTGTCAAGCGCTTAAGAACCGTTTTTGTGTTCACCTTGACATTATTGAATTTTCTACTTATGTTCACACAAAAATTCAAAATAACTTCTCAAATGTAACAGAGCCGACGTTTTGAGATGTTACAAATAAACAAGGTAAGTTGACATGCTGCCTATTATTTCTGTTGTAGGAAAATCCAAATCAGGCAAAACCACATTGATTGAAAAGCTAATTCCTGAACTTAAAAAACGGGGATACAGGGTAGGGACTGTTAAACACGCCTCTCATGATTTTGATATGGACAAAAAAGGCAAGGATAGCTGGCGCCACAAAGCAGCCGGTGCAGATACGGTCATTATTGCTTCCAGGGAGAGGATCGTCATGGTAAAAGATGAAAATATCGTGCAGTTGGAAAGCATTGAAAAATATTTTGATGACGTGGATCTAGTTATCACTGAAGGGTTCAAAAAGGAAAAAAGACCCAAAATAGAAGTATATCGCTCCCATAAAAACAAAAAGCCGCTTTGCAATGATGATAAAACCTTCATCGCCCTTGTCACAGATACGGATATCAGTGTAAATGTGCCCACATTTGGCTTGGAAGAGATTGAAGCACTGTCGGACCTGATAGAAAAAAAATATTTATGAACCAAAAAGATCTGAAACATTTAAAAGCATGGTTTGCTGATTATGTTGCGGGTTTTTACACGGATAACCCCAGAGACATATACGCGATACGTCTCAAGGAAAAACATACAAAGCGTGTATGTGAAAATATCATCATGCTTGGCAACGCCCTTGGTCTGTCTGATCAGGAAATGATACTGGCAGAGGTCATGGGGCTATTTCATGATATCGGCCGGTTTCAACAGTATGCGGAATATGGAACGTTCAATGATATGACATCTGAAAACCATGCCAAGCTCGGACTTCGGGAGATAGCCAAACATAACGTTCTGGCGGTATGCACAAAAGACGAGAAGCGCTGGATCACAAAAGCCGTTGCCTATCACAATACAGCTTCAATACCCAAAGATGAGGATGAGAAAACACTTTTTTACATTCGCCTTCTGCGGGATGCCGATAAGCTGGATATCTGGAAAGTTGTCATAGATCACTATAGAGAGCCTGATAAACGGCCAAATTCGGTTTTAGAAATCGGCCTTCCCGATGATCCAGCGTGTTCACCACAGATTGTAGCAGCAATACGAGAGGGCCGCCTTGTCCTTATGCAAAATTTAAAAACATTAAACGATTTTAAGCTGCTCCAGATCAGCTGGGTGTTTGATCTTAATTTTGCTCCTTCGTTCCAGGCCGTTAAAACTCGTGAGTATATAGAACAGATTGAGGAAACCCTTCCGCACTCAAAAGAAATCACAGAGGCTGTATCGCATGCACATGATTACGTGAACCGTCACCTGTAACCCCTGTTTTTTATCAAATGCTATAGCGCGCATGGGGAGAAAATTGCTTAGGGAGCGAGTAAAGGTCTCGGAAAAAATAAAGGAGATAACAAATGAAAGAAATCATTGGGTTGGTGATAATTGTAGGGATCTGGTATCTTTTGCAGGCTTATATTTTGCCAAAATTAGGAATTTCCACCTGACTGAAAGATTCTTGTCAGGTGACAAGCAATAAAGGTAATGGCAAAAACAAGACATCGCAGAAACATTAAGGATTAATATTGATGATTTCCTAAAAAGAGACCTTTGCAAAAAGTCGTTTTTATCAACAATTACGAACTTATAACCTGTATGTCGACTCTGCAATCTCCCTGCCTTGATCCGGAATCTATCCTTATCTTTTCAGCAACCACACCTTTACCTTTAAATACGGCAATCGTAGTATTAAACTGAAGATTATCAATTGGTTTGCCAACTTCAAAACTTTCCAGCAATTCTTCTTTGTGCTCTTCAATGAATAAAGTGATTACATTTCCTATTTGAAAACGGACATCAAGAATAAATGTCACTCCCTTTAGAGGCCCTTCGACCAAAGTTATTATCATGGAACAGATATCGGGAACCTCGCCATCTGTTATCTCAAGCTTTTCAACGTATGCAGGATTCTTTAATTGCAGGGAAATATTTTCTTTAAAGTTATCGAAACGAAAAACTTCAAGAAACAGACGTATGGTTACCAACTGATTCTTGGTAAAAATATCAGTTGACTGCCATTGCTGAAATTGAACAACAGCATCCTCTATGGAAGTGCGTACCATATGACATCGCAAAATATTTTTAGCCGCATTCATTCGGACAGAATCGTCTTTTAACAACTCGTTTAAATCTTTTAAAGCCCTATCGAACTGACCGAACTTGGCCAGTGTTATGGCGCCTTCCAGAGCTGCCGCATCTTTGTCTTTTCCTGTTGTATCAGAGAATAGTTCCTTGATAACATCCTGATCTTTTTCTGATACCTCAGGTAATGTGGGTTGCTTTGCTATTTTTTCAATATCTTTTTTTACGCCACTAATTTTTTTTGAAATAATGTCTATCAGGTTTTGTCCATCTTTTATCAACCCGGTTCCCTGAATTAAGGTTAATGCATCTTCGTATTTCCCCTTTGCCTCGAACAATAATCCCTGTGATCGATAAAGCTTTGCCGTTTCTAACAAGTTCTTTAGCCGTTCTTTAATATCCATAATTACTCTCAAATATTAATTGTTTTCAAAAGTTCTCCTGCTATGGGGGTTTAGCAGGATCAGGTATCAGCTAAACATATACAGTCCAAGAGCCCTGTTATAAAGTCAACGGAAGAGAATTAAACTTTCTATTATACGCTTAATTTAAATCATATCATATTACCTTTTGCCGATGCAAGGTTTCTTATTTCTCATAAAGCATTTATGGCGTTATATTTTTTGAATTTTTTCCATTTCGATTTCAAGAGGTTTCATCTCATCCTCACGGCCGAACTCGTACAACCGTTTTCTGAGTTTTTCCATCTCTTTTTTGAGTTGCGGCAATAATTCTTCCTTTATCTTTTGTCGCACCGCTTGTCCGGATCGTTTCATCTCTTCTGCCAAGCGCTGCAATTCGTTTTCGAGCTTTTTGAATTCTTCAGTCTCCGGAATGTTTTTTAAGTCTTTGGAGAATTGTTCAAACTGTTTTTCTAAATCTTTAAGTCCGTTCTCAATTCCACCAAAAAGCTTCTGGAAAAGGATTGAAGTTTCGGTGGAACCTTCTATGGTCGCATTATTTTTTAGCAGTGTTCCGCCGTCACGGATCTGGATCATCTCAACGGCCTTGTTCTCCTTGTGCTGGGAATCAGTAATGATAAAAAACCTGGAATGCTCTGTGGCGTCGTCAGCAAAATCTTTTTTTATGGCAATATCTACAATGAAAAATTCTTCATCTGAATATAACAGATTTTTGACGGTGCCGATATGATTTTGTCCAAAAATGACTCGGTTTCCTTGTTTCAGACCTTGAACCTGATTGAAGCGGATTTTGAGGTTGAGAGAATTCTCTTTACACGCAAAAAAAACAAACGGCAGTATCAGTAAAACCAAAAAATTTTTCAGCATATATAACTCCTTTACATCTGCTTGATAACTATTTGTTTAAAAATGATTTTACAATAACGGTGCATCCGTGTCAAAAAAGATAACATTCCGTATTTGACATCCAACCTAATTATATACTAAATATGATGTGCTTGGAAAAAGCCAAATTTATTATTTTTTTTACCAATGGATCAAAAAGAAAGCGGGAACAAAAGGGAAATTATGGTTTATAAAAAATTTGATCTAAACTACAGAGGTCATAAAATTAAGGCAAAGAATGATCTACTTTGCTTAACAGATTTTTGGAAGGCTGTGGGGCGTCCTAAAAACAAATCCGCGCCCCAGTGGCTGCGTCTCCCCCAGACAATAAATTTTATGATCAAGCTTGAGTCTAAAATCGGACATCCTCAAGCTCTGGTAGAAAAGTGCGATAAATCAGAAACTTTTGCCCACTGGCAACTTGCCCTGGCTTATGCAAAATATTTGTCTGCTGATTTAGAGATGCATATGAGTGAAGTATATATGCGGTACCAGGCAGGTGATGTTACACTCGCCGATCAAATAGCTGACAAAGCGAGTCCGGAGGCCCAGGAGTGGCTTTTAAAAAGAATAGGCAAAAAAATAAAACGCTGGTTAATGATTGAACCGGCTGTTAAAAGAATTGAGAAATAATGGTTCCGGCATAAACTTACGATCATTTTTACCATCTCCGTTTATTATCTGGCCTGATGCAAGGGTTCCCTTGCATCTAATATCCCCTTGTTACACAGCTTAGAAATTATACATCCTTTTGAAATAATAGACAATTTATCCATAGCACCCCGGAATGATAAGCAGAACAAATCTACTTGAGCTGCTTAACCGACATTTTAACAATCACCGCAATATATTGTGGTATCTTTTTACTTGACACACAAGATACTTTATTTTATATTAACGTTTAAAATTTATTTAACATATTAATAATTATGAAATTATCATAACTATTAAGGAAAAAATAGATGGGCAAAACATTTATAACATGTCCTAAAGATCCAAAAATGCAATACTATCGTGAAGTTTGCACGGAAATTTTTAGGAAAGGGAACATGCGCAATTGGTGTAAGAACTGTGAGGTTTTTCAGGACCAGAAAAAGACCACCGGAGAAACTCAGTAACCGTAGCGTTATTAATATAAAGTTTGTTTAAGCTTTACAGTCAAACCGGCAAATTATTTGCAATTAAATTTTAAGGGAAATGGTTTTTCATTATAATAATAGCATAACAGAGGGGGCATTATGATTTCTTCTCCATGTGCAAATTGTCAAAAGAAAAATCAACCTAAAGAAAAATGCGCCAAAGATTGTAAAATATTACAGGCCATACAATGTCACCAGGTTTTATATGAAAAAGAAAGTGTTGTCCATGCCATAGATTATGCTGAAGAAGGACGATTTTGTTTAAACAACGTAGAATTACATAAATAATTGTTCTTTTTTATTGCACTTAAAACTAGTATGATTTGTTTTGTTAAGAGTTCGCGCAAAGGAGGTGACCTCTATGTACGTGGGTCGTGTTATGAATACATATCTTGTGACTGTCTCCCCTGATACAACCATAATAAAAGCCAAAGATCTTATTGAAGAAAGAGAGATTAACCACCTTCTGGTTGTAGATGAAAATGAAAATTTGCTTGGACTGGTCTCGGACAGAGATGTTAAGCAGAGCTGGGCCTCTCCGGCCACAACTCTCAGCGTTCATGAGTTGAATTATCTGCTAACTCAGTTGACCGTTGAAATGATCATGGCAAAAAACATCACCACCATATCATCCGGCACCACCATTGAAACTGCCGCCCTAATCATGCAGGAAAACCGGATAAGCGCTCTGCCTGTCATGGAAGCGGAAAAACTCGTAGGAATCATCACGACTACTGATGTTTTGGAGGTGCTGCTACGTGCCATCGGTGTAGATGAGGGAAGTGCACGGTTCATCGTTCTGGTAAAAGACCGTGTCGGAGTTGTGGCTGAGGTTTCGAGACTCCTCAAGGATCAGCAGATCAGTATCCAAAGTTTGGTTACCTGGCCGGTGAAAAAGTTCCCGGGCATTTATCAGCTCATTATGAGGGTGGTTGCTGAAGATGAGGAAAAAGCAATTTCTGTATTAACGGATGGCGGCTTCAAAATACTAACCGAATACATCCAAGATCTGACGCCCTACCTGCCAAACCAATAGTCTGAAGGTATCATGAAACATTCTGGTTATTCCGGCATATTCGGCCAGATTGTGTAAATGCCCTGATAATTTTTCAGCGTATATTCTTTTTCATTCTTTTCTATGATGTAATAATCCGGCATTAAAGGAATCTTGCCGATGTTGGTGGCAATGACATACATAGGCTGAGCCAGACCTGTGGTATGGCCCTGTAGCGCATCTCGAATAAGTTCAGCCCCCTTTTCAACCGGTGTCCGAAAATGATCGATTCCCGGTGCCGGCTCACAATAAAAAACATAGTAAGGACGGATACGAACCGCTAAAAGCGTTTGATGAAGCT
>JAYEFV010000082.1:15318-18040 GCA_034658755.1 Thermodesulfobacteriota bacterium
AGCGCATCTCGAATAAGTTCAGCCCCCTTTTCAACCGGTGTCCGAAAATGATCGATTCCCGGTGCCGGCTCACAATAAAAAACATAGTAAGGACGGATACGAACCGCTAAAAGCGTTTGATGAAGCTTCCTAAACGTTTCCACGTCATCATTAATCCCCTTTAACAAGACCGCCTGGTTGCCCACGTTGACTCCGCATGATAGGAGATCAAAAACAGCCCTTGCCGTCTTTTCCGTAATTTCTTTTGGATGATTACATTGAGTATTCACCCAGATTGGCACCCGATGATAGCTGCTCAGAATTTTTTTGAGACCGTCTGTAATTCGATGGGGCAAAACAATCGGTGTGCGGGTACCAAAGCGAATCATCTCTACATGGTGAATTTCTCGCAGCCTGCGAATAAGATATTCAATTTTTTGGTCTGAAAGTATGAAAGGGTCACCGCCTGTAATGAGAACATCCCGAATCTCCTCATGTTCACGGATCCACTCTATGCCTTCTTCCAAATCAAAGCGAAGCTTAAGATCTCGGTCAACCACAAGTTCTTTACGAAAACAATGACGGCAGTAAGTTGCACAGATATCGGTAACGGTGAAAGCGATGCGGTCACGATACTGCCTGGCAATACAGTCGGGTCTGATCTCCGCGGTATCACGATTTTCTTCCCAGATCAGGTAATTAGGAATTCCATATCGATTCTCAGTTTCTTTCATAGAAGGAATAACCTGTTTGCGTATGGGACAATCAGGGGTATCCGGATCCATTAAAGAAGCAAAATAAGGGGTTGTCCCCCATTTCGTATTTAGAGTCGTTATGGCCTCTTCTTCTTCCGAGGAGACGTTGACAACAGCCTTCAGTCTGTCAAGGGTGTTGACGCTGTTTTGGAGTTGTTCGACCCAGTCTTCCATTATGTGTTCCTCCTATATGCCAATATAGCAATCCAGTTTTTTTGGAGTAATAAAGTACAATGAAATTGGAAAGGAACTGCTGCCGGCGGGTAAAATTTATGCAGTTGGAGTGAATCTTGAACAATTTCTTGTCATTATTGAGCCTCGGATCTTTTTTCCGGATTCTTCAGGATCTCCATGGTCTCTGAAATCTCCTGTATAGAAACACTCTGACGAAGTGTCTCCATCCTGCCCATTATCTCGGCAAATCGACTACCTTCTGCCGCACTGATCCATTCAAGCTGGAGTCGTTCGGGCCTGATTCCCAGTTTCTCCATTTTCTTGCGTATTTTTTTAACTCTTTTTTGGGTCCAGCGGTTGGCATCAATATAATGACAGTCACCAATATGGCATCCGCTTACCAGAACAACCGGCGCACCGTTAAGAAAGCCGTTTAAGATAAATTTTTCGTCAACTCGCCCTGAGCACATGGTCCGGATAATTCGAACGTTTGAAGGATATTGAAGACGTGAGACTCCCGCGTAATCCGCACCGGCATATGAGCACCAGTTGCAGGCAAATACCAGAATCTTTTCTTGAGAACTTTTTTCGAGCATGGAATCGATTTGGTTGTTAATCTGGTCGTCCGTAAAATGGTTCATAACGATGGCATCATACGGACATTCCGCGGCACAAGTGCCGCAGCCGGCGCATGCTGCCGTATTCACGACAGACGGTGTCTTTTTTCTGATACCTTTTGTAATTGCATTATAGGGACAAATTTCAGAACATTTGCCGCATGCTGTGCACTTTTCGGGATCTATTTCGGAAGTAATCGGTTCTGTATAGATTTCCCCTTTATGCATCAGGCGAATGGCGCGCACTGCGGCCGCTGAAGCTTGTGTAACGCTGTCTTTGATATCTTTGGGGCTTTCGGCGCATCCGGCGTAAAAAATTCCTCGAGAGGCGGCATCAACCGGTTGGAGTTTGGGATGAGCTTCCAGGAAAAAACCGTCGGACGTTAGCTGAAGCCCCAGCATTTCTTGAAGCCGCCGGGTACCTTTGGCCGGCTTCATGCCGAGAGCTAAGACGAGCATATCAAGATCGAAAAATTCCAGCCGGCCTGTGACCGTATTCTCCACCGCAACCCGCATGCTGTGATCCGGCAGCTCTTCAACGTTGCCCGGCAAACCTCTCAAGTAATGCACTCCCAGACGACGGCTACGCATAAAGAGATCTTCGAATCCTTTGCCAACGGCACGAATATCGATATAAAAAACCTTTATGTCAATATCCGGGTAATGTTCTTTGAGTACCAGTGTACTTTTAATGGTGTTCATACAGCAGGTATTAGAGCAATAGCTGCTGCCTTTCCTGGCGGAACGTGAACCCACACACTGGATAAAGCCCACGGATTTAGGAAGTCTTCTGTCTGTGGGACGAATCAGTTTTCCTTTGGTAGGGCCCCCGGCATTGATAAGGCGTTCAAATTCAAGACTGGTAAGGACATTTTCGAATCTTGTATATCCGTATTCGTCAAGCTCGGTGGGATTATAAGGCTCCAGTCCGGTCGCCACGATGATTGATCCCACACTTTCCTGGATTTCATCATCGGACATGTGAAAATTGATGCATCCCTTTTCACAGGCTTCAAGACATTTTGCGCAAACCACGGGGTTGTGCCCCAAGCATTCATTGATATTGAGGACATAGGCCGAGGGGACAGCCTGTGGAAAAGGGGTAAAAATAGCCTTGCGCGATGACAGGCCCAGATTGAACTCGTCGGGACGAACTACGGGGCAAGCCGCAGCGCAGTCACCACATGCAGTGCAATC
>JAYEFV010000083.1:0-7251 GCA_034658755.1 Thermodesulfobacteriota bacterium
TTGGACGCCAGTGCCCTGGATCAAGGTTGACTCATAGACCAAAAGTCTCCCAAGCGCTAAGGTGGTTCCTTGAATTACCATCGTGTATCCAGTCAATGCAGAAAGTATGATAGCAAAAATCACTATAATCCATAACATATTTCAATCCTTATTTCTCCCATGTTCGGCATAAGGCGCAGCGGATTTGCCAGTCCAACTTAAGCCGCTTGTTATGCCGCTGGGTTTCATTATCTTTATTTATTTTCAGTAAGCTCTAAACAAGAGGCATTGTCGTCACCTTTGAATGTCATAAGAGTTTTGCCGCATTTACATTTGGCTGATCCCTGCAATTTTGTATCCAACGGACCACTTATGACCAATGATACGGATATTGCACCAGGATGACATGGCTTGATGTCGCGATCTTGTATGATTTGAAATATTTCCCTCTCTACGATCTCTTGAGACTCTGGATTTGACTGTGGAGCCCAATGAAATTCAATGTTCATATATCCTCCTTTGAAATAAATGCATAACGCTCTTCAGGCACAGCGTTCAGCCGTCGGCTGCAAGAGCCAGGGTTGAGCATACATCACCCTAATGAACCTTTATCTTTATATTCAGCCCATCTTGTAAGCTTCTAAAAAATATGTCTGACCAGGCTTATTCGCGGTATATCTATCGTTAAAATGTGAAAGGATAACGCCGTCATGTTTGGGTCGAATTAAAAGGTTGTGATCGTGTCCCAAAATAGTCGCAACAATCCATGGATCAAAAGTATCGAAAATAATGACATCAGCGTCGTGTGGTGGATCTAACGAAGCCCCATGAATCAACTCCTGTTTATTTGGTTGAAGCAGCTCAATGAAGAGGTTTAGCGTGTCACTGGGATAAGCATCGATGTCAATTTCATGTAGTGAGATCTTATCCTTTTGATCCCGCTCCTTAAGCTCGGGACTTTTAGAAAGTGCTTCTTTCCGAATCATTCCCTTCCCCAGCTGATACCATCCTTGAAAATTGTCAAGAGGTAGATGTCTATCGGATAATCGTGGTCTGTTTCGGGTTGAAGGGCTTGTTCTGAACACATTCCCATCTTTGTGGTAAGAACTATGACTGCCCATAAAAAAGCCAGCAATCTCGAAATATAAACCATTCTTATGCCTGGAGAACCATGCTAGTTTCCTCTGGAAATCTGCTATCCTTTGTTTTGATACCAGAATCAGCTTATGACTAGAAGTAGAGTTCATTTTTAATTTGCCCAACAATTACTATACAGAATTAATTGTGCATATCCCAATATATTATGGCGTTATTTCTTAAAGTAATCGCAACATTATCAGGCATTAGTCCTGATGTCAAATTTATCGCTATCCAGTTTATAAACAAACAGCATCACCAGATCAAGGTTAAGTCATCAAACCTTGAAAAAAAGCCAGGTTAAATACCGTCCATACATTTGGCCGGCGCTGTCCAAAAACCCGGTTGATCATCCTGAAAGTGTATCTCATGAGATACAAGATAAGGTTTCCGTACGTACGGAAATTTTTGTCGGGGCGTAAGGTTCGAAAATTTCTTTAGCGCAGATATAATCCAAATTAGTACCGCAAAGTGAATAACCCGCGTGTTTCTTTAAAGGGTAAATGTTAGGGTAAAATGGTAGTTTTTAGTAATAGTATAAGAATGTTATATGTCATTTTCATGTTACTCATTTTCTCAGTATGACCTGTCAAATGCGAACTGGATTTTCACTTTGGATTTGATGTTGTCCATATGTTTGGACAGCGTTGACCAAGCGGTCAAGGTTGTTAGGCACCATAATAATAGAGTTCCGTTCACGGAATTTTTCAACGATAGGGAGAGAACGCTTTAATAAAAAAAACTATTACTATTTTATACTTCCTATCCAAACACCAACCACAATAGAATTATACTCAATACACAATTCCGTGGACCAATATAAATAATACTATCCTACCTACCATGACTAAGATGTTTCACTCTAAACCCTTATTGGACATGGGCTTACAGAAATCATTAGATTTGGGAAAGAATGATTTCTTGATATATTATACAACCGCCTAATTACTTCTCAAACCAATTCTTTTATCATTCTAAAATCCTCTTTTGGCAGCGCCAGGAGCTTGTATTCAGGCGTTCTGTCTTCACCCTATACCTAAGTATTCTCCAGACAGGTTGCCCAATTTGAAACCATTTGTTCGTCAGCCTTCACCCTCGCCAGTCAATCATTCCTACCATCGTGGGCTAAACCTAAATTTCATCCCAAAATATCGCCACAAGCACCCGGTGTCTGATGAGGACGGACAATTCGGTCTAACAATTATAGCGCCCGCACCCCCCCCCCTGACTTTTTGGGGGGAGCCCGTGTTGCAAAATATGTTGTGAAAGGAGGTGGATTCAACAATGGCATACACGCCAGAACTATCTATGAAATCCTCATGCACGTTGAGGAGACTCGCCTGGGCGCTTGATATGCCCATGACAAAAGCCATTGAAAAGGTTTTCGAATATCTGCCCGAGATCCTGGACAACAAAAAGGTTTGCCAAGCATGCCGGGACAAAACGAAATGTTTAGACTGTGAGTTCAATTTCCAAGCCCGGATTCACGATGAAAATGAAGAACGGTGATATTTTAGCATAGGAAATTTCTTATCAAGTAGCGTTTAACGAACATAAACCATTAAAAAAAGCAAGAGGGCGGTTGGTCTCTATAATTGAGATTAACCGTCCTTTTTGCGTTTGGAGGGACAGCCAATGAACATTCAGCAATTACAGCAGACGTATGAAAGCAGGATTAAAGGCATGAGAGGATTTATCTATAAGCAGACCAGCACGGATGAAGATTTGCGCCAGGAAGCGTGTATGGCGATGTGGCGAGGACTTTTGAAAGACCCAGACGCAACAGATGGTTTTATTATGAACCGTATAAGGTGGCGACTTATGGATGTTTGGAAGAACGGCACATCCGTGGATAAGTTCCATAAAACCAGAGAGGATATAACCATACTCCGATTTTATCCGCAGGATTTCGAGAATGAGATTTATGCTGAATATCTCGCAGACAACCACCTGCCTCTGGATGAGAAGGTAATAGCCAAGATAGACAGCGAGCGCTTTCTTCAATTCCTGGACTACAACGAGAGGGAAATCGTCAAATACAAATTAAAAGGTCTGACTGATGGGGATATTATTCTCGAACTCGGAATAACAAGGGAGCACTATCGCAGAGTAAAGCGCGGGATTAGACCCAAAATCAAAGAATTCTTTGCGGTTTAGCAATCCCATATCCATTCAATATCATTCCACACAACAAACTCCATATTTCCGCCCCGCTATAAATCCGTCATTTCCAAACAATCAAATTAGGAGGTGTAGAGATGAATGAAAAAGTTAAATCCGTATTAAACAGCGTTTTAGAGAGGTTCGAGATCGGTGATATTCCAGAGGCAATAGCATATTCAATGTTTCCATTCCCGGAAGTGCCAAGTGCTAAATGGAGTTTACTCAATCGAACTTTAATGTTTCTCAATTGTTCAATGGACGCCAGGGACATAAGGCAGTGGAACAAGGTTCGTCGCTTTGTAAAGAAAGGGAGCAAAGCATTTTATATTTTGGTTCCTTATATCAAGAAAGTTGAGGATGATGGAGCAGAAAAGCAGGTGCTAATAGGTTTCGGCACAAAAGCAGTGTTCCGGGTTGAGGATACAGACGGTGAACCATTGGAATATGAAAATATAGAACTTCCAAGGTTTCCATTGATTGACAGAGCCAGGGGCTGGGGCATCAGCATAAAGGCGATACCAGGTAATTACAGATATTATGGTTTATATTCTTCGGAGCGCAAGGAAATAACACTTGCGAGCGAAAGCGAGTGCGTATTTCTCCACGAATTATCTCATACGGCACACGACATCTTGAAAGGCGGTCTGAGACCCGGACAAGACCCAATACAAGAAATCGTTGCGGAATTGGCGAGCCACTGCCTTTGTCGGTTAGTTGGAAAGACAGGTGATAAGCATCTCGGTAATAGTTTTCGCTATATCAGCCGTTATGCCGATAAAATCAATCTATCTCCATTATCAGCCTGCACCAAGGTTCTCAATGAAGTGGAGCAGGTATTAAATCTAATATTGAATGGGAATGGAAACGGCAGGCAGTCGATTGATAAATTAGTGGCCTGAGACACAGAAACCATCAAATCTAAATTTATAGAACATTAAAGCCCTCATAGTTTGAAATTCAAATTCAGACCAGGAGGGCTTTTTGCGTTCATTGGAGGAATATTATGACAAAGAAACAGGAAAAGGAATATCAGGATGTGGAGGTATTAAAAGAAATCTTATCTAAAATTGTTGGCGGTAAAAAGTTTCGATTAGATTGCGGGCATCATATTACATTCGGTCATAACCTCGGAAATAACATTACCATCTATAACGGCAAAGAATTAAAGATTATATGCTCTCAATGCGGATACTAAAAAAGGGAGGTGATACTATGAGTTGTGATGATTTTGATTTTGGCGATTTGTTAGGTTTAGGATTGGCTATTGGCGAAGAAATGGCGGAGGAAGAATTGGAACGGATGCGGATAGAGAGAGAGTTCGAAAAGGACGATGATGATTTTCTTGATGAATAGACCCATCGGCATTTTTTCCCTTGACAAAATAGACATGGCAGGAGAATTTTTTTGTGAAACAATCTGGATTGATACCAAAACGCACCTACTGGGAACTTCAATGAGAAAGTGTATATTGGATTGCGATGGTAAGCATTACGCAAAAGGTTTCTGCGAAAAACATTATCGCCGGTGGAAACGTGGTGTTGGTCATTGGAAATCATACCTTGACCTTGAAAAATGTGTTTTTTGCCAAGACAAAATCTATGCGAAAGGTTTGTGTAAGAACCATTACCAACAATGGAGGCGGGCATTAAAGAAACGTCGTCTTCAGAAGACAAAAGCGCTCGTCTTGCACACCCCAGACAAAGAATCCGACTATGATTAATGTCTCTACGCGTTATTTTGTCCTATACCCTAATTTAGCACATATAATAATAACAAAAGGTTATGAGATTTTTCAGCAAAAGCCATTTCTAGCTTTTAATAATTGTGTAATAAACTCAATGTATCACACGATCACTATTACAGGATAAAGAATGGGTTTAGACTCAAAGTATGGGAAGCCGCTTCCTAAAATAAGAAAATGCCATTAAGGGCATTTTTTAGGTATGATCTAAACCCTTCGACAAGGAAAGAAGGACGATTTATAAAAAAATCTAAAACGATCTATCTCACCAGACCAATTTCTAAACACATTCAAATCATATATCAGCAAAACATCCCTTTTAATCCAATTCCACAGTATTATAGATAGAAACCATAACTACCCTAATCATTTATGCTTTTTTCGGATAAAATATTGAAAATCAGTAAAAGAGAGATTTTTTTTAAAAAATTTTGCTTTGGCCCTTGACAAAATGTAATAAATGATTACATTAGTATAATAATGAAACATACCGAAACAACAAGGAGGCTTCATGAGCAAATTTACGGTTCCTATGATGGTCAGGGTGACTGAAGAAGTATATCAGGTAATAAAAAAATATGCGGAATATGAGGAACGCTCAATCGCAAATATGGTTCGGGTTCTATTAAACGAAGCATTAAGAGCAAGGAGCCAGGAATTACTGCCCGGAAGCAAAGCGATTTTTAAACCGGAGGCAACGGAAACAATACCGAAAGCGTTAAAAGTATCGGAATAATATACGACCGGTAGAGAAAAGTTAACTATGCGGATTATGAAAAAACAATTTGATATAATTGACAATTTATTATTACCGCCCGACAACTATGTAATGATTTGGGATAAATACTCAAGTCGCTTCATATCGGAAAGGAATTGGTTAGAAAACTCTATTGATCTAAATGTTTATGCGTCATCTTCTTTGAGGATTGGAGCACTGGTAAATAAGGTATTCGACGAGGTTTCAAATAAAATTAAAATCAGCAACAGCCCCCGCACAAAAGAAGCGATAAAAACAATACTAATAAATCTGTGGATAGGAAAGCAAATGGACGCACCTATACGATATTCAAGAAACAAGAACAAATATGTATCTAACAATAGGTATGGAAAATTGTTTTTCAAATATAACCGGCTTATTCCAGTTATAGACACTCTTGAAGACCTTGGATACATCCACCAAAAAAGAGGCGTATACAACAGAGATAAAGATTTTGGTAGAGAAACCAGAATGTGGGGAACATATAAATTATGGCATAACTTTACAAAATATGGTCTATACACATCTGAATTTAATAAACCACAACCAGAAGAACTGATAATACTTAAAGACAAAAGGAAGCCTAAACTCCCACATCAAAAGAACAAGCCTAAACCAAAAAAAATAGGATATAGAGAAACAAAACAAACACAACTATGGAGAGAACATTTAAAAAGATATAATAACTTTTTAGATAAACACAAAGTGAATGTAGAATTAGATGGTTCAAAAATAGTAGATAATAGATTTATATTACAATATCTGTATAGTAATATAATAAAGAATAAAATAATAATCCAAATAACAATACTAAATAACAACATAACCAGATACAAGAAGTATCCACTATTAGAATTCCATAATAATAAATATACTACTAATAAGACACAACCTACCATGACTAATACCTTTTCTTCTAACCGCTTGTTGGATAAGGGCTTACAGCATATTTGTGGTAGGAGTTTTTTAGAGTTTTGGTTCTTACCACAACTTAAATCACAACTCGCGAAGTGTAAAACCCAGGAGGAAAGAGACGCTTTTCTGGCTGAAAAGTTTGTGTTGGCAGGTCTTGGTATTGAACGGCTAATCTTCCGACTAAATTACGAATACCTTCACAGAGTGTTTAGCAGAAAATCTTTTAATTTCGGTGGCAGGACATATGGAGCGCTACATCAGAATTTACCGAAGCAAATGAGACCGCATATTTATATCAACGGAGAAAAGACAACGGAGGTTGATTACTCGGGTTTCCATATTCGAATGCTGTATCATATGGAGGGTATTGAATACACTGACGACCCATACCTTGTTTGTGGCGGTCCAGACCTCCGTAAGACCTACAAAGCAGTTGGATTGATAGCGATAAATGCTAAAAATGATAAGTCTGCTTATGGCGCAATTAGAGACGAACTGGAAGCCAGGGGCATTCCTTTAACGAAGATTGATAAGCCCCTGGTGGCGCTCGTAAATACTT
>JAYEFV010000083.1:7261-18017 GCA_034658755.1 Thermodesulfobacteriota bacterium
CTGACATAGGCATTACCCTTCAAAATATCGACAGCAAGATTATGAACAACATTTTAATGCGTTTAATGGATAAAAGCATCCTTGGGCTGTCAGTTCATGACAGCGTTATTGTAGCGGAGCAACACACAGATGTTCTGCGTGAAATTATGGTGGCTGAATATGAAAAAGTTATGAAATTCAAGCCAATGTTTTGAACGAGTTATTTCAAAGAGCGTCATCTCTATAAACTGGCGGGGCTTACCTCTGCCCCACAAGACCGCCAAGAGCGGTTGGACATGCCATTTTTGGCAATTGTCATATCAGGTTAAAAGAGGTATAGGTTGATGGACGAAAAATTATGGGAGAAAGAATTATGGACACAGCAGGAAGTTGCTGACTATTTTAGAGTTGTGCCGGGTACGATAAAAAATTGGAGCGACCGAGGGTTATTGTCTTACTGGCAAGCACCTGGCTCAACGAGAGTGTTTTATTTCAGCGACGAAATAAAGGATTTTAAGGATGGAAATACACATCCAAGGAAAGGCGGTGATAGGCAAAATCAAATAACCGGAATGAAAAGGGTAAAGCCTGTTGTATCAGCCAAAAAAAATGACGATTGGAGGATATAACATGGCGAAAAAAAAGTATCATCATTTATTCAAAAGAGGAAATACTTGGTATTTTCGGAAAAGTCGGGTACGGATGTCTCTGGAAACAGCTGTAGCGACCGAAGCGATCCGATTGAGAGATAAACTGTTGGAGAATTATCGTTTACATGGTCAGTTGCAGGTAAATTTTAATACTGATGAAAACCTTACATTTGGTCAAGTCGCCAAAGAATGGGCTTCCATCCACCAAAATACGGTTGCATACAGCACTTGGAGAGATTACAGGTCTGCTATGAACACTCATGTTTTGCCAGCATTTAAGGATATTCCTATCAAGGACATTCAATACCTTGATGTGGAGAGGTTTAAGGCTGGCTTGGATTGCGGTGCGAGAAGGGTCAATAATATATTGATCCCCATGCGCTCTGTTTTTAAGATGGCTCATAAACAAGACTATATCCAAGAGAATGTAATGTTGAAAGTGGATAATCTGTCGGCTGAATTACCAGACATTATTCCTTTTACATCCGATGAAGTTTTAATACTTCTGGATACCGTTGACCCATTTTACAAGCCATATACTGCGATACGCTTTTATACAGGTATGCGTTCGGGAGAGATCGACGGGCTTGAATGGTCAGACTACAAAGAAAAAATGAAACCTTACCGGAAACTCCATATAAATAAGGGGTTTGTCTATGGTAAAGAAGGCAAAACAAAGACGAAAAAATCAAAACGGTATGTTGACTGTATAGATTTTGTCGTTGAAGCCCTTGAAGAACAAAAAAGGTTGACTGGTAAAAGCAAGTACATTTTTCTGACCAAAAACGGCGACCGTATGAACCCTGATCATTATCGTAATGTTGTTTGGATACCGGCATTGAAAAAGGCGGGCTTGGACTATAGACCACCAATACAGACAAGACACACATTCGCAACGATGATGCTGTCTGAAGGTGAAGATATTGGATGGGTTCAGCATATGCTTGGGCATTCATCTTTACAGATGATTTTTACTCGATACTATTCCTGGATACCCAGGAAGACGCGAAATGATGGTTCTGCTTTCATGGAAGCGGTGAAGGACAAATTAAATATCAATGACCCGTCTAAA
This sequence comes from Thermodesulfobacteriota bacterium, assembly GCA_034658755.1. Lineage (GTDB taxonomy): Bacteria > Desulfobacterota > Desulfobacteria > Desulfobacterales > UBA11574 > S5133MH16. Next base: position 8,963 of record JAYEFV010000083.1, read on the forward strand.
GCCGAGCAGAAACAGTGTAAAGTTATTGAGTTGTTTGATAAAAACGACACAAAAACGACCCACCATAAAAAAAGGGTTCACACCTGATTTGTGTAAACCCTTGTTTTTACTGGTAGCGGGGGCTGGATTTGAACCAACGACCTTCGGGTTATGAGCCCGACGAGCTACCAGACTGCTCCACCCCGCATCAATTGATTGCAACCCGTTCTTATAAATATACATTAAAAATATGTCAAGATGTTTTTTAGTCTATTAACGAAGCTATTAAAGATCTGATACGCGCAGACTCAGTTCCGGCAGGTTTTCTTTCATTTTGGTATCGCAAAAGCAGCCGCTTTGTCCGGCTTCTATGTCCGGATACTATTTCAATTGATGATTTGGGAACCTTTAGACATTTTGCAAGATATTTAATACACATTTTGTTGGCAGCGCCGTCCACAGGAGGAGATGAAAGCTTGATTTTGAGGGCATGGTTATGCAGTCCTGCAATCATGTTTTTTGAGGACTTGGGTTGAACAAAAACCGTGAGCGTAACCCCGTCGGTATTTTCCTTTAGATACGGCATCCCTATTTTTTCCGAGGCCCTTAGGTGCTGCTTTTGATATCATTAATAATTCGTGTTGATGAAATATTTTCTGAAACCGGAATCAAAACCACACACCCCCCCAGCTGTTCAACCCGTTCACGCCCGAAAACTTCTTCAGAGGTATAGTTACTTCCCTTGGTAAGAACATCCGGCTGTATGATCTCAATGAGCTTTTTCAACTCTCTGGAAGAAAAAACGACAACATAGTCAACAGAGTCAAGGGCGCATAAAATCCTAACCCGTTCTTTTACTCCGATGACAGGCCTTCCCGGTCCTTTCAATGTTGTTATAGATTCATCGTCGTCGATGGCAACGATAAGGATGTCTCCCAACTGTTTTGAAGCAGAGAAGAGCAGGATATGGCCCACATGCAAAAGATCAAAACAGCCGTTGGTCAAAACTAGCCGTTTCCCTTTTTTCTTGAGCTCTCCGATGAGCGCCGGAAGCTCAGGCAAAGCTTGGTATTTAGACGACAGGCTATCATCATCCGATTTAAATGCCGAAGCGAGTTCCTGATTTGACACCGATGCGGTTCCCACCTTGCCCACAACGATTTTCAAGGCCGAAGCGAGTTCTTGTTTTGACACCGTTGCAGTTCCTACCTTGCCTACAACGATTCCGGCGGCGGTATTGGCAACAGTCACACTGTTTTTGATTGAAACCCCGGATGCGACGGCCAGACCAAGGATCGCAAGAACCGTGTCACCAGCCCCTGAAACATCAAAAACCTGACGTGCCTCTGCCCTGACTCGGCAAGGTGATCTATTTTTCTCAAACAGGACCATACCATCTTTTCCGCATGTGATGAGAAGCTTATCAAGGTGGATTTTTTGAAGAATTATGTTTCCCGCTTTAAAGAGGGTCGACTCATCAACGATTTCAACTCCGGAAGCCAGGGCGGCTTCTTTTTTGTTGGGCGTGAGCAGGGATACACCGGAATATTTTGAGAAATCGAGTCCTTTGGGGTCTGCAATAGCAACCTTTTTGTGATTTTTAGCGGCCGATATCAACCCTGACAGCAAGGTTTTTGTAATCAGCCCCTTGCCGTAGTCGGAAATCAATACCACATCAACATCGGCAATTTTATCTTTTATAAATCTTGTAATTTTCTCCAAAGTCGGATCGGATATGGCTTTATCTGTTTCTCTGTCGATTCTGAGTACATGTTGATGGGATGCAATAATTCTTGTTTTCTTTGTGGTGGTCCTGCCCGGTTCCTGAACAATACCGGCTGTATCGACTCCCAGTTCTTTGAACTTATTGAGCAGAATCTGTCCATTTTTGCCCGAGCCGATTACCCCGGCCGCTGAGACTTTTGCGCCCAGAGCCACAACATTGTTTACGACATTACCGGCACCTCCCAGAGCAAAATCCTCGTTATTAATGGAGACCACCTGAACCGGTGCTTCAGGAGATATGCGATCCACTTCACCCCAAAGATATTCGTCAAGCATCAAATCACCCACAACAAGCAGGTTGCATTTGTCAAATTTTGAAATATCAATAGGCATAGTCTTAATTGAGTTTCAGCTTAAATCCGCATAAAATGCTCTTGAAAAGATTAGAAAATCGCGTTAATTGGAAGCGCGATAATTTTCAATAACTTCCATCAAAAATTTTGGCGGCCGCACGACCCTGCCGTTAGTGTCCACACACGCATGTTTTGTATATCCGTTGGCAAGGAGCTTTGTACCATCTTCACTAAAAATTTGGTAATCGAACTTCATACCGCCCTTGACATTGGTGTCAAGGGAAGTTTCTATAAATAAAATATCGTCGTACTGGGAAGGAGAGTTGAATTTACAGTGAACCTCGGATAACGGGAGAAAAAATCCCCTGGATTCGATTGATTTATACGGCACTCCCAAATACCTGAACATCTCGGAGCGAGCGCTTTCAAACCAGCGAAAATAGTTGGCATGATAAACAAATCCCATTTTGTCCGTATCACCGTATATGACCCGGCATGTGGTTGTATGGGTAATCATAAAATTTTCCGTAAGTTACCTATCAAATTTGTAACATCTCAATAAGTTCTGGTGTATGAGATAATCATATTGACCCGGCTCCATATCTTATTGAAAAGTGACTCAAATTTTACTTATGAACGTTTTAGGCCAGACTCGTTTGACAGTATTTGTTGAATAATATTTTTCAGATTGTTATAGCTGTATGTTACCGGAAATTCAGGGAATTCGTTTTTCACATTTTCAGGCGGATCGAAAAGGATGCCGTTATCGGCTTCTTTTAGCATGGTAATGTCGTTGTAAGAATCCCCCACAGCTATGGTATCGTAGTTCAGGCTTCTTAACGAAATCACCGCTTCCCGCTTGCTGTCTTTTTGTCGCAGTTTATACCCGGCAATCGAACCGTCGGGATTTATCGAGAGCGTGTGACAGAATAGTGTGGGCCACCCAAGTTTTTGCATCAAAGGACGTGCAAACTGGTCAAATGTATCAGAAACAACGATGATCTGAATGCGTGACCTGAGCCAGTCAAGAAATTCCAATGCCCCGTCAAGAGGATCCATGGTGGCGATCACCGCTTTGATATCATCTATTTTAAGCCGGTTTTCATCAAGAATAGCGAGACGTTTTTTCATTAATACATCGTAATCGGATATGTCACGTGTCGTGAGCCTGAGTTCTTTAATGCCTGTTTTTTCGGCCACATTTATCCATATTTCCGGTACAAAAATTCCTTCCAGGTCGGAGCAGACGATATGCATGACACCTCACATTCGGTATTCAATCTTCTTGGTTTTCATCCTCTATTCTTATGAGAACAGGTTTGGCACTGACCACGTCGAGATTCATAATTTCGGATAACGCCTTTTGTACATCAGCTTCTTTGGCAAGGTGGGTGAGCATGACTATGGGTACAGAGCCTTTGGTTTTACGTCCTTTCTGGTGCACCGATTTTATGCTGATGTCATAATCACCCAGAATACCCGATATTTTTGACAGCACGCCGGGTCGGTCCATGGCGGCAAACCTGAAATAATAATACGTTCTGATTTCATCAACCCGCATAACGGGAATTTTACGGATATTATTCATCTGGTATGAGAGTAACGGAATCCGGCCTTTTGACCCGGTTAAAAGGTTGCGGGCCAGATCGACCGTGTCGCCGACCACGGCGCTGGCGGTGGGCATCATCCCGGCTCCGTATCCGTAGAGCATCATATCACCGATGGCATCACCGGAGATTGTCACGGCATTAAGGGTGCCACCGACACTGGAAAGCGGATTGTCAAAAGGAATCATGGTGGGATGCACTCTTGCCTCTATGGTATTGCCCAAGTTCTTGCTTATGGCCAGAAGCTTGATCCTGTACCCAAACTGTCCGGCGAAATCGATATCCATGGGGTCTATATTAGAGATGCCTTCAATGTATATATCTTTAAAATTAATCTCCATGCCGTAGGCAAGGGAGGTGAGAATAGCAAGTTTATGGGCGGTGTCGATGCCTTCGATATCCAGGCTCGGGTCCGCCTCGGCATACCCATTTTTTTGTGCTTTGGCAAGTACAGTGTCAAAATCGCTGCCATCATCCGTACTTGTGGAGAGGATATAGTTACAGGTACCGTTAAGGATGCCGGCCATGGATTTTATGTGATTCCCCACCAGAGATTCCCGGAGCGATTTGATGATCGGCATGCAGCCGCCCACGCCGGCTTCAAAGGCAAGATCAACCCCTTTTCCCGTTGCGGACTTGAATATGGCATTACCATGGACGGCGAGCAGTGCCTTATTTGCGGTAACCACCTGCTTGCCCTTATCAATGGCTCTTAAAACAAGATCTTTGGCAACCCCCTCTCCCCCGATCATTTCGATAATGATATCAATGTCAGGATCATCCACTACTTTATAAGCATCGCTGATAAAGACCCCGTTATCAAATCGTATTCCACGATCAGTTCTCAAATCGATATCGGCAACATATTTCAGGTGCAGATCGGCTCCGACCCGGGAACGGATAAGGTCCCTGTTTTTAATAAGAATCTTTGCAACACCTGTGCCGATCGTGCCGCAGCCGAGCAAACCAATATTTATTTTTTTCATGCAATTTGCTCCTGAACAGGAATTACATTATTTTTCGTATTCCTCTTATGGCCTGGTTTATGCGCATCTTGTTTTCTATCAGAGCAAAACGCACATATTCATCACCGTACTCGCCAAATCCAAGACCCGGTGAAACCGCAACCTGGGCTTCATTAATCAGCATTGTGGAAAATTCCACGGATCCCATTTTAATAAATTTGTCAGGAATTTTGGTCCATACAAACATGGTTGCTTTAGGGCTTTCCGTCTCCCAGCCCACTCGGTTGAGGCCTGATATCAAAGCATCCCTCCGTGTTTTATAGATATCACATATCTCCTTGACACATTCCTGGGGGCCGTTTAAGGCGATGATAGATGCAATCTGAATCGGCTGAAAAATACCATAATCCAGATAACTTTTTATCCGGCGAAGAGCGCCCACAACTTCGCTGTTCCCCACACAAAAACCCACACGCCAGCCGGGCATGCAGTAACTTTTCGAAAGTGAAAAGAATTCAACACCAATATCCTTGGCGCCTTTGACCTGGAGAAAACTGGGGGGTTTATAGTCATCGAATGCCAGATCTGCATAAGCGAAATCGTGGATGATCAAGATGTCGTGTTCTTTTGCATAATCCACGATATTTTCAAAAAATTTTAGATCAACGACTTCCGTAGTGGGATTATGGGGATAGCTGATAATTAAAATCTTGGGTCTCGGCCAGGTCTGTCGGGTGGCGCTCATCAGATTATCGAAAAAATCGTTGCCAGGACCCACGGGGATTCCCCTGACATCACCCCCGGAAATAATTGCCGAGTAAGGATGGATCGGGTAAGTCGGGTTGGGTGTGAAAACGACGTCTCCAGGCCGGATGGTGACAAGGATAAGATGTGATATTCCTTCCTTGGCGCCGATGGTGACGATTGCCTCCGTATCGGGATCGATATCCACATCATATCTTCGTTTGTACCAGCTGGAAATGGCCATTCTCAATTTGGTGATACCCATGGATGCCGAATAGCGGTGATTTTGCGGTTTCTGGGCGGCGTCTGTCAGCTTATCGACAATGTGCTGTGGCGTGCCCATGTCGGGATTTCCCATTCCAAGGTCGATAATATCCTCTCCGGCATGCCGGGCATCCATTTTAATTTTGTTAACTGTTGCAAATACATAGGGCGGGAGACGATCGAGTCTGGCGAAAGTTTTCATAAAAATAACCTCTTAAACGCTTAGTTGTAGATTTTGTGCTTTTTGTGACAAAACTTTTTTCTTCTTGCCACAAAGGCACCAAGACACTAAGAAAGAATAACAAAATAAAATCCTTTGCCTCCGGCCCGGAGGGTGTCTTTGCGCCTTGATGGCAAATATTTTTGGTTCTCTCCGAGCAGTAGGCTTACGAGCTGGAGGCCAGCCCGTCCGCCTTACTCCGTTTGGCAGGAGGGCGGGCTTGTCCAGGTTAGGATATAATAGTTCAAATTATTTTCTATTTACAATACAAAGTTTTTTATGTCAAAAATTTTGTTTTGACTTTTAAACCGAATAGGATTATTTTTTCGATCAAAAATTCAAAATGTGCGCGAAGCATCTCTAAAGGATAACCAAGAAGTCCGATACATAAATTGATTTTCGTGCGTTGGCGATAAATTTATAGTATAGGAATTTCCTTATTTAGAGCGGCTAAGCCGCGTTATATAGAATCGCGAAGCGATTGTATAACTTAAGCACTTTTTCGGTTGATTTGGATAGGAGATTTATATGACAAAATCACTGACATATGCTGATGCGGGTGTAGATATTGATAAAGCCGACAACCTTGTCGGCAAAATTAAAAAAATAGCGCAGCAGACCTCCAGATCGGGAGTAATTGGTGAGATCGGCGGGTTCGGCGGCCTGTTTTCCCTCAACATCACAAACATGGAAAGCCCGGTTCTTGTAAGTTCGACCGACGGTGTTGGAACCAAGCTCAAAATCGCCTTTATGATGTCAAAACACGATACCATTGGCATAGATCTGGTTGCAATGTGTGTTAATGATATCGTAGTGCAGGGTGCAAAACCGCTTTTTTTTCTGGATTATCTTTCAATGGGAAAGCTGGAAGAAAAAATCGTCATTGATGTTATCGCCGGGATTGGAGAGGGCTGCGCACAGGCCGAGTGTGCGCTTATCGGTGGTGAAACTGCCGAAATGCCGGGGTTTTATAAGGATAATGAATATGATCTGGCCGGATTTGTCGTGGGCGTTGTTGAAAACAGCAAAATTGTCGATGGTTCGGGAATCCGCGTTGGGGATCAGCTTATCGGAATTTCATCGAGCGGGCTTCACAGCAACGGATATTCGCTGGTACGCAAAATCTGTTTTGACATTTTAAAACTGAAAATCGACACTCATATACCCGATCTTGGCAAGACCATCGGCGAAGAACTTCTTACCCCCACAAAAATATATTCACAAACCGTTCTCAGCATTATAAAGAATCTGCCGGTTTTTGGACTTGCCCATATAACCGGCGGCGGCATTACAGATAACATTGTTCGGGTTATCCCCGAACGGTGTAACGTTGTCATGCGAAAGAACAGCTGGGATGTGCCGCCCGTGTTTACGTATCTTAAGGAGGCCGGCAACATATCAGAACGTGAAATGATGCGTACGTTTAATAACGGTATCGGTTTTATTGCCGTTGTTCATGAAGAGGATGCACAAGAAATCCTTGATTGTCTCATTGCCATGAAGGAAAACGTTTTTGTCATCGGCGAAGTGGTTGAACATAAAGAAGCTGATGAGAGGGTTCAGTGGGTCTGATGGGTATGAAAAACGCAAAACATGAAAAAAAGCAACGCCTGCAAAAGATCAAAAGCCCTTTTGTAAAGCTGATGAGCTGGATAGGAAACGCTCAAAAAGGAAAAGTCGTCTGTAAAAGCTGAGCGGTAAATAAAACCGGTCCCGGGAGAGGACATGGAAAAATAAGGCGGCAATGATGACGGCTTCGTAAAAAGTCCAACTTCTGCGTTGCGCTGCATTTCGTAATCATTCAACGTACGAAAAGTACGCCTCATGATTACAAAATTTGCACGCCTTGAATTTGAACTTTTTACGAAACCGTCTAAATCGGACTTTTTACGAGTTCATCAATGATCATACTCGGCATTGAAACATCCTGTGATGAAACCGCTGCAGCGGTGGTTGTAGACGGCATCCAAATACTATCTTCAGTTGTATCCTCCCAGATCGACGTTCATCATCACTATGGCGGAGTTGTGCCTGAACTTGCTTCAAGAAAACATATGGAAGCGATTGTTCCGGTAGTTACTGAAGCGCTTGCAGTTTCCGGCATGGATTCAAAACAGCTTGACGCAATAGCTGTTACCCAGGGGCCGGGACTGGTGGGCGCATTGCTGGTGGGTTTCTGTTTCGCCAAATCGTTTGCTTTTGCGCTGGGTATTCCATGGGTCGGGGTCAATCATCTTGAGGGTCACATAAATTCAGTCTTCCTGGAAGAAAACCCGCCCCCTTTTCCGTTTGTAGCGCTTTTAGCATCCGGCGGCCATACCAGCATATACCATGTCACATCCCACACTCGATTTGATCTGGTTGGACAAACCCGGGATGATGCTGCCGGAGAAGCCTTTGACAAAGTTTCCAAAATGCTCGGCCTGGGCTATCCGGGCGGTGGGGTTATCGACCGGCTTGCAAATAAAGGAAATTCCAAAAATATCGTTTTTCCAAGACCGTTTCTGGACAAGTCATCCTTTGACTTTAGTTTCAGCGGCCTGAAAACGGCGGTGCGACGGTATATTCAAAAAAACATGGATACATATCAGGAACAGATCCCGGATATTGCTGCCGGATTTCAGGAAGCGGTGGTAGATGTTTTGTCATTTAAAGTGATTCATGCTGCAATGATGAAGGGGTGCGAACATATCGCTATAGTTGGTGGCGTGGCCGCCAACAACCGGTTACGGGAAAGGGTCAGACAGGAAGCCGGCCAAAAGGGGCTGAAAGTTCACATCCCCTGTATTGAACTTTGCGGTGATAATGCTGCGATGATCGCCGCCATGGGTTACCATTATTTAATTGCCGGAACCGTATCGGGTCTTTGTGATGATGTTTATTCCAGGGTAAAGGTGAGATAACCAACGGAAAGCTCAGGGGCTAGGCAAGGTAAAGCGAAAACCTACTAAAAAAATAAAAACTACCGGTCAAAGGCTGCTCTTTAAAAACGGCACGGCTTTGCCCAGTCCCTCTCAAACGGCTTGTTGGGCCAAATCCTTTTCATAACTAGTGTGATGAATGTTGAAGGCTTGCCGGCTTTATTGCCTTCAGTGCGTTATACTCTTTACTTTTTGTCTTATATAGATCCCACCGTAATTGCAGATTTATCCAGAAATCCTCTGACATGCCGAAAAACTTGGCAAGTCGCAAGGCAGT
>JAYEFV010000084.1:0-18010 GCA_034658755.1 Thermodesulfobacteriota bacterium
AGCTGTAAACGGCGGCGCAATCATCACATCGGTATCCGTGGTCACGCCTACGAGTTTTACAAGCTGTCCGGTAGTTTCAACAGCCTCGGGACAGGTTTTAAACATTTTCCAGTTTCCGGCGATAAGTGGTGTGCGATTTGTCATAAATTGATCCCCTTTGGAGACCATTGAAAAACGCTCCCTTTTGTCCAATCCCGGTGTCAGGCTCAAATTTTAATCCTTGAAATACTTAACTGTATGTCTGTGGTTAAAATTTTCGCGTTGACTTGGGGCGTCCATGCCCCTCGCCCTTGCGGGCAGCTTAAAAGCTGTCCAATTCTGCTATCCTGCAGAATTGTCCTTGGCCTTGAACAAAATTAAACGTTTTTCAAAGGTCTCAGATTAAATATTGAAGATCGATTATTTAAGGGTCGAACGCCGTTATTAATCTTCAATTTTCAATCGAAAATCTTCAATTTGTACCTATAGCTGCGCAGCGATCATGGCTGCAAGATCGACCATTCTGTTTGAGTATCCGGTTTCATTATCGTACCAGGATAGCACTTTGACCATGTTGTCAACGGTGTAAGTGGTCAGTCCATCGACAATAGAGGATAATGGTGATCCATTATAGTCAGAGGATACCAGCGGAAGATCGCTATATCCAAGTATGCCGGCAAGGGATTTTTCTGAAGCCTCTTTAAGGGCGGCGTTTACATCAGTGACCGTAACACCTGACTTTCCCAAAGTTGCAACAAAATCGACAATCGATACATTGGGTGTGGGGACGCGAATGGCGAGCCCGTTTAACTTGCCGGACAGTTCCGGCAGCACCAGGGCCACGGCCTTGGCCGCACCGGTGGTCGTGGGAATCATTGACATTGCGGCCGCTCTGGCCCTTCTCAGATCTTTGTGAGGAAAATCCAGGAGGCGTTGGTCCCCTGTGTACGCATGTATGGTTGTCATCAGGCCACTCCTGATTCCGAAATTTTCAAGGAGTACCTTGGCTATGGGTGCAAGACAGTTGGTGGTACAGGATGCATTTGATATGATGTGGTGATTTCTGGGGTCATACTGGTTTGAATTGACACCCATGACGATGGTAATATCGGGCTCCTGGGCAGGCGCGGATATTATAACTTTTCGTGCACCGGCGGAAAGATGTTTTGATGTGCTTTCATGATCTCTAAAAAGACCGGTGCATTCTGCAACAATGTCCACGCCCAGGTCTTTCCAGCCAAGGGTGGCGGGATCTTTAACGGAGGTAACGGCAATAGACTTCCCACCTACTTCAATGGATCCGTCTTTACCGGTTACTTCCAAATCAAGCTTGCCGTGCACGGAATCATATTTAAGAAGATGAGCCATTGTGGCTGAGTCCATGAGATCATTAATCCCGGCGACTTCCAGTTCAGCATGATCGATCAAAGCCCTGAAAACCAGGCGTCCTATCCTTCCGAAACCGTTTATACCCACTTTTATGCTCATAATGCCTCCTTTAAGCTTATCTTCGTATCCGGCTATTTCCGTTTATTTCCTTTTAAAATCCCGCTTGCCAGCGAAATACTCTTTTTCCCAAAAGCTTCAATTTCTTGAGCGAGGTCACTTAGTTCCATATCTTTTTGAATATCCACAGCTTTGATCAAAATAGGAAGATTAACGCCGGATATGACTTCCACTTTTCCTTCTTCAAGAAATGAATAACTTAAATTTGAAGGTGTTCCACCGAACATATCTGTAAGGATAAGCACCCCTTTTTTATTATCGACCTGTTTAATGGCTTCGGCAATTTTCTTGCGTAGTTTGTCAACGTTTTCTTTCAAATCTATGGAAACCGGTACCATGGTATCGGGTCGATTCCCTAAAATGAATTCAGCAGCGTCAATGAGTGCATCTCCAAGCTGACTGTGTGTTACAATGACAATACCTATCATAATGCTCCTTCAAACCTTTGTAAAACGCTCCCTTTTGCCCGATTCCGGCGTCAGACTCAAATTTTAATCCTCAAAATCCTCAATGTATTCCTGTGGTTAAAATTTTCGCGTTGACTCGGGGCGTCCATGCCCCTCGCCCTTGAGGGCAACTTAAAAGCTGTCCAATTCTGCTATCCTGCAGAATTGCCCTTGGCCTTGAACAAAATTGAACATTTTCCAAAGGTCTTTTCTTCTAAAGATTAATGTCACGATGTGTGATTATGATCTGCCTTCCGGGTTTTTTTATATGTTCGAATATAGCTTCGTTAATGCTTACCGAGCGATGACGGCCTCCGGTGCATCCGACTGCAATGGTCAAATAAGATTTACCCTCTTTTTCATACAACGGGACTAAATAGTCAAGCAGGTCCAGATATTTTTTTAAAAACCTGCGGGCCTCATCGTTGTTTAAGACATAATTTTTAATGTCCGGGCTTTTTCCGTTTAATGCTTTAAGTTCAGGTACAAAATATGGATTCGCAAGAAACCGAACATCTATAATCAGGCTGGCATCATGCGGGGTGCCGTATTTAAAACCGAACGACAGAATGTTTATTTTCATGGGCGCAAAATATTTACTTTGTTGCGCGATATAATTGATTACGGACTTTAAGTTATGGACATTGTAACGGGAAGTATCGATAATTTTATCGGCGGTAATTTTCAGGTCTTTTAACTGCTCCTGTTCAATGTGTATTCCTTCCAGAAGACCTTTGCTCTGAGACAGGGGATGATGTCTCCGTGTCTGGCTGTACCGCTTAAGCAGAGTTTCTTCGTCAGCCTCTAAAAAGAGGATTTTGAATTGATATCCTTTTTTCTTTAAAGAATCAAAAACTAAAGAATACCTGGAAAGAAAGCTTTTTTCGCGCAAATCCATCACAAATGCCAGCCCCGCAATTTCAGAATTGCTTTCAATCGGCAGTTCTAAAAACTTGGGAAGAAGCGCTACCGGCATGTTGTCGACACAATAGAAACCGGCGTCTTCAAATGCTGATATTGCGGTACTCTTGCCGGAACCCGAAAGCCCGGTAATAATAATTATTTTTAACTTTTTCACTTTTTATCAACATTTGGGTTTATAATTCTTCTTCTTATTCTTCTTTCTCCTCTTCTTTAATAATGGAATAAATTTCATCTCTGTTAACAGCATGTAACAGCTTTTGTTTGAAAAGGTCATTTTTTAAAATCCTTGAAATTCGAGCGAGCAGCTTTAAATGAAGGCCTGTGGAATTTTCAGGCGTTATAAGGAGGAAAAAGATATGGGTTGGAAGCCCGTCCATGGATTCAAAGTCGACTCCCTTCCGGCTCAGACCAAAACCGATCACCAGTGATTCAAGATTTTTTACCTTGCCATGCGGAATTCCGACTCCTTCACCAATGCCGGTACTCCCGAGTTGTTCCCGTTCCATCAGCACTTTTACAAGATACTCATGATTCATGCCGGCAATACGGGCTACAGGGGTTACGAGTTCTTCAAGAACACCTTTTTTGTCTGGTGATTTCAAATCAGTAAGGATTGCTTCTTTTAGTAAAACATCAAGGATTTTCATTTTATATTCACTATCTAGATTCTTGGCTGAATTAAGCCGTAGTCGCCGTCCTTGCGCCGATAAAGGACGTTTACCTGATCAGTCCTGGCATTAGTAAACACCAGAAAATTGTTAGTCACAAGGTCCATCTGCATGATTGCTTCTTCCACATCCATGGGTTTATATTCGATACCCCTAACCCTGATCTTTACTGTAGCTTCTTCATCCAAATGTAATGTGTCTTCAGCAATAATATCTTTTGCTCTGGCTTTGGCCACATTTCGGTGTTTTCTGACTTTTTGTTTATTCTTTTTTATCTGTGTTTCTATTTTGTCAAGGACCATGTCAATGGCAGAATACATGTCTATGGTTACTTCTTTACCGTATATGTTGAGCCTATCGCCGATTATATTGATTTCAGCCATATGGCGGAACTTTTCAACCGAAAGTACAACGTTTGCTTCTGCCGGGTTATATAGATATTTATCAAAACGATCAAGTTTGTCGCCAACGTACGATTTTAAATTTTCAGAAGGATCAAGATTCTTAAAAGTTACAGATGTCTGCATACTTAAGACCTCCCTAGAATTGTTTGCGTTTGTTCGATGGAAGCACTCTCATTATCTCACGGTATTTTGCTACGGTTCTGCGAGCTATACTGATGTTTTCCTCCTTTAAAAGTTGTGATATTTTATCATCGCTATACGGCCTTTTTGGATCTTCACCTTCAATGATTTTCCTTATCTTATCCTGGACACTGGCAGAAGCTATGGCTTCGCCATTGAAACGTTGAATAGAACTGTTGAAAAAATATTTCAACTCAAAAATACCCCGCGGTGTATGGGCATATTTATTGGTTGTAACCCTGCTGATTGTCGATTCGTGCATCCCGATATCTTCTGCGACATCTCTTAGCACCATGGGTTTTAAGTATGAGATCCCCTTTTCAAAAAAATCCCACTGGAATTTCAATATACTTTCCATTACCTTGTAAATGGTTTTTTGACGTTGATGAATGCTCCGAATCAACCATGTTGCGGAACGTATCTTTTCCTGTATATAGTCTTTTGCTTCGCTTGAAAACCTTTTGCCGCCCCTAATTGCATTTTTATAAAAATTGTTGACATGCAGTCTCGGCATCCCGTCGTCGTTTACCCAGATGATGAACTCATTTTCAACTTTGTATACAAAAACATCGGGATTAATATATTGGGGTTCTTCATCTGTGAACGGCAGTCCCGGCCTTGGTTCCAAGCTTTTGATAATATTAATGGCGCTAATAACATCTTCGATATTTGTTTTTAGAGACTTGGCGATGGCCATATAATTTTTATTTTCGAGGTGATTGAGATGCTGTTTAATGATTTGGGTTACTATGGTATCGTCAAGATCAAAGTGTCTTGCCTGTATAAGCAGACATTCACTAAGATCCCTTGCACATACTCCTATTGGATCAAACGTTTGCATCAGCAATAGAATTTCTTCAACCTTTTCAGTATCAATTCCGCTCATTTGGACAATATCTTCAACAGATGCATCAAGATAACCGTCTTTATTAAGGTTGCCGGCAATAATGCTTCCGATTTTCTCTTCGTCCTCGGTGGGTGATGTCATAAGCAACTGCCAAAGCAGATGTTCGCGCAAAGATTCCTTGCGTGCCACAAACGATTCGAAATTCGGCGACTCCTTTTTTTCGGTTTCGGAATGTGTCCTGCCCGATGAACTGTATTCATCAATATAATTGCTCCAGTCCATATCATCGCGGATTTTTTCTTCTATTGTGACCTCTTTTGTATCGGGCGGGTCAGCAGCCTTTTCCTCAATCTCTTTATCAAGCTGTTCTTCAACAGAAACTTCATGGATTTCTTCTTCCAGCGTGGGATTCTCTTCGAGTTCCTGGTTGATTGCGTTTAAAAGCTCAAGTCGTGTTAACTGCAAAAGCTTGATAGCCATTTGCAGCTGGGGGGTCATGATAAGTTGCTGAGTTAATTTCAGCTCTTGTCGTAATTCAAGCGCCATATTATAATTTAAACTCGTTTCCTAAATAGATCCGGCGGGCGGTTTCGCTTGAAGCTATCTTTTGCGGTGAGCCGGATTCGATTATTTTACCGTCATTCAATATATATGCTTTATCACAGACTTCAAGTGTTTCTCTTACATTATGATCTGATATGAGAATGCCGATTCCCCTTTTTTTTAGATGCCATATGATCTTTTTTATATCGATTACAGCCAAAGGATCTATACCTGCAAAGGGCTCATCAAGAAGAATAAAGGACGGATTCGTAGCAAGTAAGCGCGCTATTTCAAGGCGCCGCCGTTCTCCGCCGGAGAGCAGGTTTGCCTTTTGGTCTGCAAGGTGTTTTATTCCAAGTTCGTCAAGAAGCATATCCGTCCGCTCTTTCTGCTCCGATTTAGAGATGGGCAGAATTTCAAGAATCGCCATGATATTTTGCTTTACAGTCAGCTTCCTAAATATCGAAGTTTCCTGTGGAAGATAGCCCACACCCCTGCGTGCCCTCAGATACATGGGATAGCTCGTGATATCTTCATCATCTAGTAAGACTTGGCCCTTATCCGCCTTGATTATTCCAATTGTCATATAGAAAGTCGTGGTTTTGCCTGCTCCGTTTGGACCCAGAAGACCCACAACGCTGCTGTCGTCGATATTCAGGCTCACGGAATTTACAACCGGTCTTCTATTATATGTCTTGACCAGCTTATTTAGAGACAATGTCGCCAATTATTTGAAACCCTTTTCACCCGAGTAAAATACAGCTTCAACACGTTTCTCGCCGCCGCTTTCAACATTAATGCGTCCGGTAGCTCTATAAATCGTTATTTTTTGACCGGAAATAGAATTGTCTCCACTAACAATCCTTGAATTGTTGCCCGACAAAACAAGAATCCCAGTTTGTGTATTGTATACGGCCTGCCGGGTTACTGCAACCCTGTTGTCGAAATTTATTTTGACGTTCCCATCAGCAACTATTTTGGTAATCGATTCCTCCCCAATGGCGGGGGTGTCCTTATGGCCCGCATTTGCTTTAAAAAAGATCTTGATACTGTCTGCCGTGATAACGGTGTCCTCCTGAGTTACCCTTACATTCCCAATAAATTCGGCATAATCGGCATCGTTGTCAGAGATCAGCTTATCTGCTGTAATATGGATCTTCTGGTCTTTTGCAAGATTATGCGTATCTGTATCACTCGGTTTTTCGTCAGCATACCCTGAAGAGGGTGCAACAGGGCCGGCTACTATCATAAATGCTGCAGCAAAGAATAGAAAAATTCGGCACAAATTTTTATTAAAGTCTAATGATCTCACGCAGGGTCCCCTTCACTTTTCCTTCAAAGATGGCTCTATTTGTATTCAAATTCAAAGACATAGAATCAGCAACAAGATTGAAAGCGGCTCCGGACACTTTAACAGGAACTTTTGAGAAAATTATTCGTTGGTTGTGGCTGTAAAATAAATTTTCGGTTTTCAAACGGTATGTTGAATTTTTTATCACAACATTGCCCAAAATTTCCATGTCGTTTGAATCTATTTTTAAAATTCCTTTATTCGCTGTCAGGTAAACTTCGGTTTTATTTTTAAGATAAAACGTAATTGACAAACCCTGGAAAATTGCCTGGTTTTTTTTAACAATATAATTTACCGAGGCTGCGTCCAGACTCCATTCTTTTATTCCGTTTCTGGTCGCCGTTTGATGAGCTTTGCCTATTGAAATGTTTGCGTTGTTCCGTATGTCTGAAACAACATTCTTATCTTTTCCTAACATACGTCGATGGCTTATAAAAACAGCCAGGGTAACGCCTAATCCAACGAAAATGACCGAGAGCAGAATGAGTTTTAGTTTTTTGTGGTTAAGGTTCTTTACAAACGGCATTATAAAAAACGTTCCAGAATGTTTTCCCAAAGCCCTTGAGCTTTCAATATGGCTTCACAGGCTTCTCTCACCGCCCCGTTTCCGCCTTTTGCCAATGTTACCATATCGGCATTTTTAAGTACAGTTTTATGAGCATCGGCTACGGCAATGGAAAGCCCCACCTTTTTCATCAATGCAAGGTCAGGGAGATCATCACCCATAAACGCAACCTGTTCGGCCGATACACCGGTCCGGTCTAAAATTAAATCGAGCATGGCGGCCTTATCACCAAGACCGTCGAAAATATGTTCAATACCCAGATTTTTACAGCGGTTATAAAGAGAATTTGAGCGTCTGCCGGTTGCGATACACAGCTTGATCCCCGCTTTTATAAGGAGTCTTATACCGAGTCCATCCTTTACATTAAAGATCTTGGTTTCCACGCCGTTATCATTATAAATAATACCACCGTCGGTGAGAACGCCGTCAACATCAAGAATTACAAGTTTTATGTGTTTTAGCTTATTCAAAAGCATTCAATAACTTAGCTCGCTCTGCTATCAATTGTATAATTCCCGAGACGTTCAATTAACAATAGCCTTCCGAATAGCCTTGAGACGGGATAGGAGTTCATACAGTGAATCAAGCCGTAGGGAATTGGGTCCGTCACAAAGCGCCTTGTCCGGGTCAGGATGAACTTCCATAAATATCCCGTCTGCACCTGTAGCAACTGCAGCACAGGCAAGACCCGGTGCAAATTTGCGATTCCCTCCGGAACTCGTGCCCACCCCGCCTGGGAGCTGGATACTGTGCGTGGCATCAAATATCACCGGACGGCCCGTATCTTTTACGATCTTTATACCGCGGAAATCCACCACCAGATTGTTGTATCCGAACATGGTTCCCCTTTCCGTGATCATGACCTGGTGGTTTCCGGTGGAGGTTACTTTTTCGACGACATTGATAATATCCCACGGGGCAAGAAACTGCCCTTTTTTGATATTCAAGGGCATTCCTGTTCTGGCGGCTTCAACGATAAAATCGGTCTGTCTGCACAAAAAAGCAGGTATCTGGATCACATCTAATACCCGGGCAGCGTCGGCAATTTGATTTATCCTGTGAACATCCGAAATAATTTTAATATCGAGCTTTGTCTTGATACGGTTCAGAATATCAAGCCCATCCGTTATACCGGGCCCCCTGAAGGAAGTTATGGATGTCCGGTTGGCCTTGTCATAGGACGCTTTGAATATAAAGGGGATATCGAGTTTATGGGTCAGTTCTTTAAGAAATGACGCAATGGTGTACGTCGTTTCATAATTTTCTATGACGCAAGGACCCGAAATCAAAACCAGAGGAGATCCATATCCGATTGAGATGTTGCCTATTTTAACTATATTATCCATAATGTGATCGTATCATAAAGCTAAAGTAATAATCTAATTTTATCTTGCACACGGTTAAAAGTCAAGAAACGAAAAAAGGAAAAACAGTCCTTGATTACCAATATTTTTGCTGTTAATATCAATAATTCTAAAAAACAAGGGAGGTGGATTGTAACCTATTGAAAACTAACAAAAAAAACATAAAGTCACGGCTGATTGTTCTGGTTTGCTTTGTTGTTATATTACCGGTTGCCTGGATACTGGTGGTAAGGCTCGAAGGAGAAAAACCATCTATCACGCTGGAACTTCCATCCCCATCCATAGGCAAGACCCAGGAGCTTACTATTTCCGTGTCTGATGCAAAGAGCGGCGTTCGAAGGATATGGATCGGACTGGTTAAAGACGGCAAGGAGGTTGTTTTATTTGAAAAGGATCTGCCGTTTGCAGGCCTTATCCGCGGCGGTTTTATACACCAGGAGTCCTTTAAAATCGTGATTGAGCCGGTGAAAATGGGAATAACCGACGGCAAAGCGATTTTGCGTATGGTTGCAAGGGATTATTCATGGCGCAGATGGTTACACGGAAACACAGCCTATTTGGAAAAGGATGTGATGATAGATACAAGGCCTCCTGAGGTGGATATTCTTAGCAGGGCCCACAATGTAAGCCAGGGGGGGGCAGGTCTTGTTATTTACAGGGTGTCGGAAACGTGCCCAAAAAGCGGAGTCTTTGTGGGGAGAAACTTTTTTCCGGGATATCCGGGATATTTCAAAGATAATAATATCTTGATAGCCTTTTTTGCTCTTGATTATAAGCAGGGCCCGGGTACCAAAATTTTTGTTAATGCGACCGATCTTGCCGGCAACAGCTCCAGAGCGGGTTTTCCTTATTATATTAAAAGAAAGGTTTTTAAAAAGGATTTAATCGAAATTTCCGACAGGTTTCTTAACTGGAAGATGCCGGAATTTGATGTTGATATTTCTCCTGATTCCAAGACACCTCTGGTCGACAAATTTCTTAAAGTTAACCGCGAAGTTCGTCAGGATAACTATAATCAACTATTAAGTATAGTGGGAAATACTGATAAAAAGTTATACTGGAAGGGTACATTCCTAAGGCTTCCAAAGTCAGCCAGAAAAGCCGGTTTTGCCGACCATCGTAGATATAAATACAAAGGTCATATCATTGACCGGCAAATCCATATGGGCGTTGATCTGGCTTCTGTTGCACACGCACCGGTTTCTGCATCCAACACCGGAAAGGTTGCCTTTGCTGAGTACATGGGTATTTACGGAAAAACGGTAATCATCGACCATGGCTTTGGGCTGTTTAGCATGTATTCACATTTAAGCGATTTTAATGTAAAAAAGGGACAGATTGTGTCCAAGGGTGAGATAATAGGCCGTACCGGAACCACGGGACTTGCGGGAGGAGATCATCTCCATTTTGGCATGCTTGTTAATAAAACCTTTGTAAATCCGGTTGAATGGTGGGATGCATCCTGGATAAAAAACAATATCTCAGGCAAGATTAATACGGTAAAGCCTAATAACAGGTAAAAGGCATAAGTCAGCAATGAAAAAATATAAAATAAACAAGACATACCAGGAGATTAATAAAAGAATCAGGTCCGGAGAAGTTGTTGTGGTTACCGCCGATGAAATCATCGATATCGTCAGGGATGAAGGACCTGTTGAGGCTGCAAGGCGGGTAGACATTGTTACTACCGGAACTTTTGCCCCCATGTGTTCATCGGGAGCGTTTGTCAATTTCGGGCATTCTGTCCCCACAATCAAAACTTCCAAGGTATGGCTGAACAATGTGTCTGCATATGCTGGAGTGGCTGCGGTAGACTGCTATATCGGGGCCACAGAGCCGTGTGAGGATGATCCGTTGAACAAGGTCTATCCAGGGGAATTCAACTATGGCGGCGGTCATGTGATCCAGGATCTTGTCGCAGGGGAAAAAGTGCATTTAAAGGCGACAGCTTATGGAACAGACTGTTATCCAAACCGGATGATCGAAAAGGAGATTTTACTCCGCAAACTCCCCCAGGCCACTTTATGTAATCCCAGAAACGGGTATCAGAATTATAACTGTGCCATAAATCTCACCAAAAAAACAGTCTATACATACATGGGCACATTGAAACCCAAAGCAGCCAATGCAAATTACTGTTCGAGCGGCCAGCTCAGCCCGCTTTTTAATGATCCTTATTATAAGACAATCGGGCTGGGTACCCGTATTTTTCTGGGTGGATCAACAGGATATGTTACCTGGCACGGCACCCAGCACAACCCTTCGGCAAAAAGAACAAAAAAGGGTGTTCCCGTGGGACCGGCAGGCACCATGTGGGTCATGGGAGATCTTAAAAAGATGAGTCCCAAATGGTTGATGGGGGTAAGTATTCAGGGCTATGGATGTTCTCTTGCCGTGGGATTGGGTGTTCCCATACCCATATTGAACGAAGAGATTGTAAAGTATACAGCAGTTTCGGATGAGGAGTTATTTACCCAGATAGTCGATTATGGTCATGACTACGCTAACGGCATTTCAAAGAGCTATGGCCAGGTCAGTTACGCAGAGCTAAAAAGTGGTCATATCGGATTCAGAGGCGGGGAAATACCGACGGTTCCGCTATCGAGTATGGTAAGGGCACGCGAAGTTGCTGAAATGTTGAAAAACTGGATTTCCAAAGGGAAATTTTTTATCGGGGAACCGCAGTTTACACTGCCGACTTAGTTGTGAATTTCAAATTTTTTTGGCAAAAGATTTTCAGTTTCATTTCCAAACTTTAATTTCCTATGTCAAACACCATACGAACGTTTATCGCTATTGAGCTGCCGGAAAAAATAATTTACACTATCGGCAAGGTTCAGGAAAAAATAAAATCTTATGGGCTTAAAATCCGATGGGTCCGTCCGGCAAACATTCATCTTACCTTAAAATTTTTAGGCGACATCAAAGAAGCGGATACGGAAAAAATCGCAAGGGCTGTTTCTGAGTCGGTTACGGGCTATAATCCCATATCGCTTACGGTAAAAGGAATCGGTGTTTTCCCGGGTATAAAACGGCCCCGTGTGTTATGGTTGGGTGTTTCAAAGCAGTTCGACCTACTCACCGCACTGCAAAGAACACTGGATGAAAAATTAGAGACAATCGGTTTCCCGAAAGAGGAGAGACCGTTCAAAGGTCATCTTACGCTGGGAAGGATAAAGGCTAAAATCGATCCAAAAAGATTAAATGACATATTGAAAGAATTTACTAAATTTGAATCCGAACAATTTTTTGCCGACAGGATCATTTTGTATAAAAGTGAGCTGAAACCCAAAGGTGCTGTTTATACGAAACTGGCAAATCAATTATTGATTGAAGATTGGGAAATGACAAACGATAGAGGTCAGAAGACAGAGATCAGTGATCAGTGAATAGTAATCAGTTACAATGACGAATAAGGAATAACCAATGTCCAAGGTTCAGGGTTGAATAAATAATGGTTAACAATTAACAATTGATTATTGATTATTAGATTGGGGTTCAGGTTTCAGAGAAAAGTGATGAATAACGAATGACAAATGACCCCAGTGAAATGCGCTGCGCTGTCACTGCGTGAATTTCACGGGGCAAGCAAATGATCATTGATAAGGAGGATATCATGAGCATATCTCCGGACAAGGAAAAGGCAGTGGAAACCGCAATGGCTCAGATAGAACGACAGTTCGGCAAGGGGGCTATTATGAAGCTGGGGGGCAGCCCTATTGTCGATGTGCCGGTGATATCAACCGGCTCCCTTGCTCTTGATAAAGCGCTGGGTGTTGGCGGGCTCCCCAGAGGAAGGGTTATTGAGATTTTCGGCCCAGAATCGTCCGGGAAAACCAGCCTTGCACTTCACGCGGTTTCCGAGGCCCAGAAACAAGGCGGCATTGTGGCATTTGTTGATGCAGAGCATGCCCTGGATATTTCGTATGCCAAGAAACTCGGTGTTGATTGTGACGAACTTTTGGTGGCCCAGCCGGATACCGGGGAACAGGCTCTGGAAATTGCGGATATGCTGGTCAGAAGCGGTGCAATAGATATTGTTGTGATAGACTCGGTTGCCGCACTGGTTCCAAGGGCGGAAATAGAAGGAGAGATGGGAGATTCCCACATGGGACTTCAGGCCAGGCTCATGTCCCAGGCACTGAGAAAGCTGACCGGCACCATCAGCAAAACAATGACTTCGGTTATTTTCATTAACCAGATTCGTATGAAAATCGGCGTGGTATTCGGTAACCCTGAAACCACAACCGGAGGAAATGCACTGAAGTTCTATTCGTCAGTCAGGCTCGATATCCGGCGGATCGGAGCGATCAAAGACGGGCAGGAAGTTATAGGAAACCGGACCAGAGTGCGTGTGGTTAAAAACAAGATGGCCCCGCCGTTTACGGATGCTGAATTCGATATCATATATGGTCAAGGCATATCACAAACCGGAGATCTTATCGATACCGGCGTGGCCGCCGGAGTTATAGATAAAAGCGGTTCCTGGTATTCATATGATGGGGAGCGAATCGGACAGGGACGCCAAAACGTAAAAAAGTTTTTAGAAAATAATCCGGATATTTACAATTCGGCATTAATAAAAGTCAAAGAAGCTTTGGGCTTTTCAAAAAACAAGATAGAATATACTCAGGATGATTCATCATTAGAGAACCCCAAAGCCTAAACCGTATAAGCCGGAACCAAAAATATTTGCCACAAAGGCACAAAGACACCCTCCAGGCCGTAGGCCCTATGGGCCGGTGGCAAAGGATTTTATTTTGTTATTCATTCTTAGCGTCTTGGTGCCTTAGTGGCAGAATTGAAAAAGTTTTGCCACAAAAAGCACAAAATTTAGAATTAAGGAACTAACATGGAGTGATTTATGACAGGAAACGAAATCCGCAGGAAATTTCTTGATTATTTTGAAAAACATAATCACCGGATCGTAAGAAGCTCATCTCTGGTTCCTTCCGATGACCCAACTTTGCTGTTTGTCAATGCAGGTATGGTCCAGTTTAAGCGCGCTTTTCTCGGAGAGGAAAAGAGAGGCTATGTAAGGGCAACAACATCCCAGAAATGCGTGCGGGCCGGAGGCAAGCATAACGATCTGGAAAATGTCGGATATACGGCAAGGCACCATACATTTTTCGAGATGCTGGGGAACTTTTCATTCGGAGATTATTTCAAGGAAAAGGCTATAGATTTCGGCTGGGATTTGTTGACCAACGGGTATGGACTGCCGGAAGACAAGCTATGGGTTTCGATTTATCTTGATGACGATGAAGCCCATGAACTCTGGAACAGAAAT
Source organism: Thermodesulfobacteriota bacterium (assembly GCA_034658755.1). Classification (GTDB taxonomy): domain Bacteria; phylum Desulfobacterota; class Desulfobacteria; order Desulfobacterales; family UBA11574; genus S5133MH16. The sequence goes on from JAYEFV010000084.1 coordinate 14,068, forward strand.
ATCGGTGTGCCGGAAAACCGGATTTTACGGTTCGGCGAAGAGGACAACTTCTGGGCCATGGGGGATACGGGTCCGTGCGGTCCCTGCAGTGAAATACATATCGATCGGGGAGAGGAATTTGGCTGCGGCAAGCCGGATTGCAAGGTGGGATGTGATTGTGATCGTTTCTTGGAGATTTGGAATCTGGTTTTTATGCAGTTCGACCGCGATATTTCCGGCAAGCTGACACCCCTTCCAAAACCGAGCATTGATACCGGGCTTGGGCTGGAAAGGCTGATTTCCATAATACAGGATGTGCCGACAAATTATGAAATCGATCTGATTCTGCCGGTCATGATCAAGGTGGAGGAACTTTCTGAAAAGCGGATAGGAGAGTACCGTGAAGCGGATGTGGCTATGAAAGTCATTGCCGATCACAGCAGGGCCGCAGCATTTTTAATTGGTGACGGGGTTCTTCCTTCCAATGAAGGCAGAGGATATGTGCTGCGCCGTATTATGCGAAGAGCGATCCGATACGGGCGTAATATCGGCCTGACACGGCCCTTTCTTCATGAAACTGCCAGTGTTGTTTTTGATATCATGAAACCCGAATATCCCGATCTTTCCGATGCTGCGGCTTTTATCACTAATGTCATTAAAAACGAAGAAATCCGATTTTCAGAAACACTGGATCATGGTCTTAAGATTTTAAACGACGGTCTTGACGATCTAAAGGCCAAAGGTCAAACCCGAGTGCCGGGTGATTTAATATTTAAGCTTTATGACACTTTTGGATTTCCGGTTGATATTGTCCAAGATGTGGTCAGGGATGAAGAATTGTCACTTGATATGGAAGGTTTTGAAGAATATATGGAAGCGCAGCGTGAACGGTCGAGATCCGTGGCCGCATTTGCTGAAATCAGCGATGCTTATAAAAACCTCTCGGCCGCAGGCATAATGCCGGAGTTTGTGGGTTACGATAAGATGTCTTGTGAGTCAAAGGTGCTTGTACTGGTAGAGGATGGCCAGGAGACTCAGGAGGCGACCAGAGGTCAAACGATTGAGGTGGTGGCGGAAGTCACGCCTTTTTACGGTGAAGCCGGTGGGCAGGCCGGGGATACCGGAAAGATTACCGGTGATGATCTTGATATGGAAATTTCAGACACCATTAAGGATCCCACGGGGCTTATTGTCCACAAAGGTAAAATCATTTCAGGACATATTGAAAAAGGGGAAACCGTAACGCTTACCGTTGATAAGTCTCAGCGTGATGCTACAAAATGCAATCACACGGCCACCCATATACTTCATTTTGCCCTGCGAAAAATACTGGGTGATCATGTCAAACAGGCCGGTTCCTTGGTGGCGCCTGACAGACTCCGTTTCGATTTTACCCATTTTTCCCAAACCGATCCGGAAACTTTAGATAAAATTGAAACCTTGGTGAACCAAGAGATACGTAAAAATACACCTGTCCGAATTGTTGAGATGGATGCAGAAGAAGCGTTCAAAACAGACGCCACAGCGCTCTTTGAAGAAAAGTACGGTGACCGTGTCAGGGTTGTTTCCATAAACGATATCAGCAAAGAGCTTTGCGGGGGGACACATACGGATATGACCGGCAACATAGGCTTTTTCAAAATTACCGGGGAATCGAGTGTGGCTTCAGGGATAAGGCGTATTGAGGCGTTGACCGGTGCGGCCGCCGTCGAATATATTCAAAAAGACTCAAAGATTATACATGACTCCGCCAGGTTGCTTAAAGAAAATCCTGAAGCTGTTCCCGGGAGAATTAAGAAAATATTGTCCGTTCAGAAATCGCTGGAAAAAGAAATGGAACAATTAAAAGCAAAGATCGCTATGCGGTCGGCAGACTGGACCGAGGAAGATATTAAATCCATTAACGATATAAAGGTATTGGCTAAAAAGGTCAGGGCTGGCACGCCGGCTGAACTGAGAGATCTGGCGGACAGGTTTAAAGAGAAGATAAAAACGGGTATTGTTGTCCTTGGCAGTTCGGCCGATTCCAAGGCGCTTTTGATCGTTGTGGTTACAAAAGATTTAACTGACCGATTTCATGCCGGGAAAATTGTTAAGGAGGTTGCATCCGTTGTGGGCGGCGGCGGCGGGGGCAGGCCGGATATGGCACAGGCCGGCGGAACCAAACCGGAAAATCTGGATCAGGCTCTTGAAAAGGTGTATGAGGTGGTGGGAAGTAGTTTATAGGAGTGACTTCTCACGGTGAAATAAAAAAGCCCTTAGTCGTCCCAAAGATATGCCCGATTATTCTTTTGCCATACGGGATAGTCTGGACATTTCACTGTCAAGAACGGCCACGATTCCGGGAAGCTTATCAAAGGTCTCGGGTTTAAACTCCATCATTAGATCATCGATATGATCAGAAAAACAACTCTCCTGATCCCTGTAATACGATATTACCTTATTGAAATTATGCGGGAACTTCCTTGCTACTCTACGGAATGGCACGTCAGAGATCGAGTCGGATTCGAGATAGCCCAAAACAAGGTCTTCTGTCTCCTCCTTGCCAAGGTGTTGCTCCGGATACCGGAATACATCGATAAATTGCCGGTAGTCGATCAGAAAAGAAATTCCTTCAACAGGGTCACATAACATCCCGACATCCTTACTCTGCAACACCGATTCCGGGAGGTCCATTTTGGGCAATTGATATGTTTCCCCTGTTGATTTTTCATAGGACAAAGCTGCGGGCTGACTGTTTTTGGGGCCCTTTTTTTCAAATACCAGGTAATTAAAAAACTCTTGATATTTAGGTAATATTTCCTTGCCGGTTCCAAAGATTTCATCAGTTCCAAAATAATTTGCAAAATCCTCATAATGTTTGCGAACCGATTTAAGGCTTTTCCGGAGTTTTTCTTCATTGTCTTTAAATGCCAGTCTTGGATTCTTCATCTGCATGTCAATAGCGGACCTGTATACACTGGCACGCTGCTCTTCATTTTCTTCAGATCCAATGGTCATTGCGCCTCCTGAAAAGACATGAAAGCCTTTTGAAGGAACAATTCTTGCGACCATAAAAGCACCGGGCTTTACTTTAAAATTATCCATGGAAGCCGTGGGGAAAACTTTATATTCGCGTTCATTTACCAGGTTTTTCATACGGAGACTATTCTTTGTCCTGGCTTTTATTTCAAATATTCCTTTAATGACGTTTTCCCACCCCAGAATCAACCGGCGCACATCATCGCTCATGAGATCTTGATAATGTTCTACAAATCGCCGAGGTATTGTTTCACCATCTTCCAGTTCATATTCCAGGGTAAACCAGTCCTGAAATGTAATCCATTCATCCTCGGAATCAGGGCGCTGGGGTTTCCCAAATTGCTTCTTTAAGGCTGCCTCAAACTCTTCCCTGAACTCAGAACGTCGCGAGAAATTGATCAATGCGGCTTTTATGTCTCCGATCCTTGTTAAAGTTTTTCTGGATAATCCGTCTTTTTCGGTCTCAAGATTTGTCTGTAAGATTTGATGATCAAATACCTCATCGTCAAAAATATCCAGTTCGTCTTCATCTAAGATTAAAAAAGGTCTTCCATTTTCACCGAAAAGCTCAGGGTCAATTTCTTTTTGATCTACAGGTTCCAAGAGCCTGAGCCAGATTTTGTATTCTGGAGGTAGTTTAAAACGCCATTTTTTAGCCCATGCGACTCCTCCATAGACAATGGAACTGGCGAGAGAGAGATCGCAGGGAATCATATGAATTCCACTTGCAGCAGCCTTTGATTTTGTTTTTTGGATATCAGCTTTGCTAAGGCCGTAGTTTCCCCAGGTATCCTTGAGACCAAGCCCTGCCAGATCCACTAGAAAAGCGGAAAGGACAAGACCGGTCGGAGCCTCCCTGACGATAAGAATGTTCGCCATTCTTCCCTCATCCCAACCCCCGTTTATGAGACATGAGACAAGTGGATGACGATGGTCGAGAGCT
>JAYEFV010000085.1:0-4996 GCA_034658755.1 Thermodesulfobacteriota bacterium
TGATCGTTATAGTGACGTTCTTCGCAAGGTATTCTACCTTTTATTGATGCCAAGTTTCTTCATTCTTGAATCAAAAGTCGATCTGTTTATTCTGGCATCACGAGCGGCACGCGTTATATTCCATCTGTTTTTATTAAGGAGATAGATAACATAATCTTTTTCAAGATCTTCCCAGGAATATCCGGAAAATGGAGACTCAACCGATGCCGGAGAAGGACTTTTGGCTGAAAACATGGGTTCTTCAGCTAAAGAAAATGTTTTGTCTGCATTCCTTTCGTAAAGCTCCTTTTTAAAATGATCCGGTAAGAGTTCGAGAATTTAATGAAATAACTGAGAGTGGTGTAACCGAATATGAATGCGAGAAAAAATGGTATGCACCTGACGTTGGCCTTATTATTGAAAGAGATTACACTGAGAATTGGAATACTGTTGAAATTAGCCAGGAGTTAGTGAGTTTCTCAATAAATAGAAGCCAAGGTGCCGTGCCCTCGATACCGTTGCTTTTGCTTGAAGATTAGTGAAATTAATTTTTTCAATAAGTGATAACCTTACTTATTCAGAGTAAGTTCACGATTGCATGTAGCTGCTATTAAAACACACGTATCATACTCAAATAAATCGTGTGATATCGTTTTGCTGCTTTGGCCGGGGAACGTTTCGGGCGTTTAGCGGAGGGCTTACCAAAAAAGTTTGGTGAAGGAGCATCTGGCACCCCGGCCATTTAACCCTTTCTTTTGAAATTTCAAACACACTTTAAAAAAGGACAAATCCATTTCACAGGGTTTGCCCTTTGATTTTTTATGGATTTTTAGATATATGTAATCAGAATGAATTGATTTCAGGTTGTTGTTCTGGCAAGAAGTACGAAACATCCGATTTCGGTTCGAAACCCTCATTTTTTGGCAATTCAAGGTATAGGCACGCAATCAACAACCCATTAATTCACTCACCAGGCCAATAGCTTGTGTTTCATAATAATGTTTCAATTAACTTCTTTAAACTACTTCAAACCAATAACCAATCCTTTGAGACTTTTCAGCTTTTTCTTCCTCCTATTACACCCAAAAATATTTAAAAACCTGTCAAAGAATGGCGCTATTTTTGACAAAAATTGTCAAATACTTTGGCCTGCAGACCGTTTATTCAAGATAACCATAAAGATAACTAATCGGAATCTATCTATTTTCACATCTTATTAAATGGCAATTTTACATTCTGCACGATTTTTGCACAATTTAGTAAAAAAAACACCTGAACATAAATACGTCATTTGAACTTAATCCAGATAATCTTTATTTCTGTTCAATTCTATTTTTTTCCTAACTCCTTAAATATTGTTCGGGTTTTTCACAAAATAGAAATAGCATAACTATAAATTTTGGCGATTTAGAAACAACAAAAAAGTAAATAAAATCGTATCGTGAGACTTATCCCCAACGCAAACAGTGGTGCCTTTCGGTCTTACGGACATCTGGCGATTTTCAATAATTTTTCCTTTATACAAAGAATATACTAATCTTATACTTTCTTTAAAAAGCTATTGGAGAAAATATGAGCATTTTTAATCTTTTCAAGCCTAATATAAAAAAGTTGAAAACCAAGAAAAAGGTCAATCCTTTGATAAAGGCTTTAAAATATAATAAAGATTGGAATATTCGAAAATCAGCAGCAGAGGCTTTAATAGCTATAGGATGGGAACCTATAAATGGAGATGGTATTTATTATCTTATTGCATTAAATGAATGGAACAAATTGATCCACATAGGTGAGTCCGCAGTTGAACCTTTAATAGAGGTTTTGAAGGATGAAAAAAGTTTTGCTTTGCACCGCGAATCCATTAAAGCATTGGGTGAAATAAGAGATAAACGAGCCGTTGAACCTTTAATAGAGGTTTTGCAGGATAAAAAAATACATCTTCACGAAGCAGTGATAAAAGCACTGGGCCAGTTAGGAGGCAAGAAAGTTGTTAAGCAATTAATTTCTGTTTTGCAGAATGAAGATAGTATTACTCTGCGTTGCGAAACTATTAGAGAATTAGGTTCAATGAAAGATAAACAAGCCGTTGAACCTTTAATAGAGGTTTTGCAACAGGAAATGCAAAAGCCCCACTTTGATGCAAAAACGACTATCATAATGGAGGTTGCTACTGCATTGGGTAAGATAAAAGATGAAAGGGCTATAACGCATTTAGTGTCTCTTTATAATGTATACACAGATTATGTAAACAAGAAAATTCAAAATGCTTTATTAAAAATAAACACTGAATTAACAAGATTCTACTATGCGATATTGAATTCTGATGAAAATAAATTGTTAGAAATTGACAATGCATTCGATTTAGCTATTGAAGCACTATATCAACAAAATAATTGGGTTCGTCGACAGGCAATATGGGCATTAATGATATTAAGAGATTATAGAACCGTTACGCAAATTGAGAACGCTTTAAATGATAAAGATTTAATCGTCGTTAGTTATGCAATCTATGCTTTAGGAGAAAAAGGGGATAATAGAGCGGTAATGCCATTAATAGATATTTTGCTCAAAAAGGATTTTCCTGCATGTAGAAATGGGGGTTCTCCAAAGTTACCTGAACACTGGTGTGGTCCCCGCTCAGAGGCGGCTGTTGCATTGGGAAAAATAAAAGACAAACGTGCTCTTAAACCGTTAATTATGGTTATAGAGGAAAAAGGATGTCATTGTTTAATAGAGAAATCTGCTTGGGCACTCATTGAATTAGGTGATGAAAGAGCTATTGAACCACTTAAGTCAGTTAAAAATCATACTAATTCTCCAAGTGTAGTACAAAGGGCTATTGATATATTAGAAAACGTTTAGACTATAACCTGGATTTTACAAGCGCTGAGTTTGCCGAATAGGCAAGGCGCAGGGCATGCAATGGTATATGTAATCGGAATCAATTGACTTTCAGTTGGCGTTCTGGCAAGAGTACCAGTTATCACGCCGACTATTTAATATCTAATGTTAACCAGAAAAGAGAATTTTATGAAAAGGTTCAAGGTTAAACTCCATGGGAAGAATTTTTTCCTCAATCTTGACGGTGAACCCAGAAAGCTTGGGTTTTATGCCACGAGATTTGTAAAAGCAGAGAATCCAGAAGAGGCCGAAAAAATTGCCGTCATCTTAACTCACCAAAATCCTAATTTAAGGAAAACCTTACTAAATGAGAATGATGATCGCCCGAAAATTAATTTGGAAGAAATAAAGGAAATCAGCTTTCTAAAATTCTTTGCCAAAAAATCAACAACAGACTTTACGTTTTATCCCGAAGATGAAGAATATATACCTGCTATGAAAATGTAAATATCAGAGCCTTAAAATCCGTGTGATATCGTTTTTTAATAGGGGCAAATCCATTTCACAGGGTTTGCCCTTTTCATTTTTTTGATATATGTAATGAACAAGAATTGATTTCAGGTTGTTGTTCTGGCAAGTTATGTTGTAAACCGAGCAACCCAATTCAAAGAATAGTGAAGCTTTTTTTTGGCACCATGTTTTTTGATATGAGATACCTTTTGAAATCCTTCATGAGAATCCTCCTAATTCATGGTTGTAATTCTTTCGCAGCGTATCGATATTTAATGTTAGATGTCAATCAAATAAAAGGAAAATCAAATGAAACAAAAACCAGAGCTGTTATATCTTGATCTAATAAAGAAAACACTCTCATTTACATTATGGCCGGAACCACCGAGGCCAATCAATAGACCTTCTATTAAAAAACTGTTGGTTTTCGTCATTTCAAAAATCTTAGATAAGAAAAAACTACAGATTGTCAAAACACTAGACTTATCAGAAAGCCAGAGAATAGAGGGGCGAATATGGCCAGGATATGCTGATACTATGATTGGACTGAAACGTCTCGATAACTTGCAACACTGCATTGAAACTGTGTTAAGTGAAAATGTAGAAGGAGATTTAATTGAAACAGGTGTTTGGAGAGGGGGCGCTTGTATTTTTATGCGTGCTGTCCTATCGGCCTACGGAATAGAGGATCGTAAGGTTTTTGTTGCCGATTCTTTTGAGGGATTACCAAAACCAGATGTTGAGAAATATCCTGCTGATAAAGGCGATAGACATCACATTCATACTTACCTTGCTGTATCCCAAGAGGAGGTTGAAAATAACTTTCGGAAATACGCTCTGTTGGACAAACAGGTCTTTTTCCTTAAAGGGTGGTTTAAGGATACCTTGCCACAAGCACCCATAGATAAGCTTTCAATTCTCCGTCTTGACGGAGATATGTATGGTTCCACCATGGATTCTTTGGAATACCTATATCCGAAATTGTCAAAGGGTGGCTTTTGCATTATCGATGATTATGCTTTGCCAGGCTGCAAATTGGCTGTGGATGACTACAGGACGAAACATGCGATTAATTCAGAACTGAAGAAAATTGATTGGACTAGTAGGTATTGGAGAAAAGCAAAAGACATCTAATCGGGTAGCTGAGGGTTTTTCCCCCTCAGCCCCCACAGCACGTAGCTGCTGTTTTTGACATCGCTGTAAAATGGATTAGAATTAACTATCTAATACATAAGACAAATTTTTTAACAGGAGGTTATTTGACCGCCTTTAACTTTTGATATAAATGGGCAAGGTCAGCAATGGACCTGTTATTTTGTGTTGATTTACTAAGATTTCAGGTAACAATTGGGTGTTGATTTCTGCTATTATTTTGAATTTAAGAATGGCTTCAGAAATTGCGATATCGAACTTTCAAGGATAGATCGGGACATTTAATTCAATTGATTTTTTTGTTATAATATTATCAAAAATCCCATATCGTGATTGAAATATCAATAAATTTCACTTTTGATAATACAATTGTATTACCAATTTTTGTCAGTCTTTTTCTTTATTAATCCAAATAGATATAAATGGCCCGCCGTCTTCGGGACGCTGGGGACGCTGATTCAAATCCAGTCGTCCCGACCAAATCACTTCTAATAAGTTCAGATAGTTATCTTCCTTA
>JAYEFV010000086.1:0-17885 GCA_034658755.1 Thermodesulfobacteriota bacterium
CTTGACCATCGGACTGATCAAAGGGGGCATACTGAAATTTGAAGTTTTTCCGGAGATTGACGGGTTTGTCATGACCTCAACCGTGGAGTTTCCCAGCGGCACCCCGCCGGATGTTACTGAACAGGCGATTGAACAGATCGATGCAGCCCTTCTGAGACTGGCCAAGCACACTCAAACCCATTCTGGAGATCCACTGATCCAAGATCGTTTATCCCTGGTTGGCCAGACCCTGGAAGATATGCCCAAGTCAGGACCCCACCTGGGTTCGGTTCAGACCATACTCCTGGACTCTGAACGGCGTGGGATTCATTCAAAAGATTTGATGGTCCAGTGGGAAAAGGAGATCGGGCCGATCCCTGGTGTAAAGTCTTTGACCTTTACGGGCCGGCAGGCCGGACCTCCGGGTGCTCCCATTGAAATATGGCTCCAGGGGCATAATATGAATGACATCCTTGCTGCGGCTGATGATCTTATGGACAGGCTCCGCAAGTTTGAAGGGGTGTATCAGATCCGCTCCGATTTTTCGCAGGGGAAAAATGAAATGAGGCTTGAATTAAAACCTGAGGCACGGACCTTGGGACTGACAGTGGATGACCTGGCCAGGCAGATCTATGCCGGTTATTACGGGGATGAGGCGGTTCGTCTGCAGCGGGGACGGGACGATATCCGGATCAAGGTTCGTTATACCGCAGATGAACGCAGCCGGATTTCAGACCTTGAGCGGGTTCGTATCCGGACCCGAAACGGGCATGAAGTTCCGTTGATGTCAGTGGCAGACATCTCTTTTGCGCCGGGATACTCGACTATTACCCGAACCGACGGAATGCGGCGGGTGGCCGTTAGTGCAGGCGTGGATACCAACAAGGCCAATGCTAATGAAATTTTTTCAGAGCTTTCATCAAACTTTTTTCCGCAGCTTAAGCGGCGATATCCTGAGATCCATGTGGCTCTTCAAGGAGAACAGAAAAAAATGCGGGAGTCATTCGACAGTCTGTATGTGGGTTATCCCCTGGCCGTACTCGGAATTTTCATTATTATCGCAACCATGTTCCGATCTTATGCCCAGCCCTTCATCATTATTTTTACGGTGCCATTCGGGATTATCGGAGCGGTTATGGGTCATCTGCTTTTAGGGTATGATCTGTCGATCATGAGCATATTCGGGATGGTGGCACTTACAGGTGTGGTGGTCAATGATGCCATTGTCCTTATCGAGCGGATCAACGAGAATATTGCCGAGGGTATGCCGTTTTTTGATGCCATTCTTAACGGCGGTGCGCGGCGGTTCAGGGCTATATTTCTTACTTCTCTCAGTACAGTGGGTGGACTGGCTCCGCTGATCATGGAAACGGACATTCAGGCTAAATTTCTTATTCCCATGGCCCTTTCCATTGCCGCAGGTATTGCCTTTGCGACCGTTTTAACCCTGGTGCTGGTCCCCAGCCTGCTGGCGTTGCTTAGCGATTGCCGGCTGGTGGTACATCGGCTGAAATACGGCTTTTGGCCAAAACGGGTGGATGTGGAACCGGCACGGAATCGGCATGTGGATCCCCTTGCGGATGAACCTGTACTGGAAACAAAACCTGTAACAACTTAAGACCTGAGATGCTCGTTTCTGGATTCCTGTCTCCGCAGGAATGACAGGTATCTCCAAGTATCCGGACTGGGTTCCCTGGTGCGTCTTAACGAAGCGCAGAGGGATTTAATCACCGCACAAAATCGTTTGGCACTATCTTTGGTGTCCCTCAGGCAAGCATAGCAAAATTATTCCAGACAAACGAAAAAACTTATTCCGTTGATTTGCTAATGAGGAAATTATGTTAGTTTTAAAATGTGCCGCGTGTAAAAAGAAACTCTGGAAATATGACAAAATTGGACAGGGTGAAGTTTTAAGATGTCACAAAGATCGAATCATAAAAATATATGCATTCACAAAGAACAATAGCAAAATAAAATGCCAATGTGGAAAGGATGTCGGTATAGATAAAGGAACCTATATTAAAATGATTGGTAAAGCGTTCACATATTCAGGAACCAAACGGAATAAATAGTTAAGTGATTTAAGATTTTTTGAAGACGCACTTAATTTGATGTCGGATAGGTGTGACCGTTCACTAAACATTAAAGGCAGGGCCGGCTATAACCCTGCTTTTTTTCGTTTTCCTATATCTTTTGGACGCCTGCTCCAATGCTTGGTTTTGTCAAATGATGTGAGCTTATACTAAATCAACCACTTGATATTATACGATTAATTTGTTTCATAGGGGGCGTTCTTGAGCATAACGTGCATTAACCACGAATCCCTATAGTGCGTAACCACCAATTTAATTCCCAGCCAAAATCACTGGGTTAGCTCTCATTGCAAAAAAAATCAAAAATATTTTGTAAACCTTTCTCCAACAAGGAACGTCTAATATGTTAAGAATCAAAAAAAATATGGGATAGGAAAATGAAAAAAATCTTTATTATAATATTCACAACGATTTTGGGATTGTCCTTCGTAGTAACTTCAGCCTGGGCCGGCTCCAAACAACGTCATAGATGGGAAGGAGTAGCCATAGGAATGGGAGCAGTTATTGTGGGAAGTGCTCTCATTAATCAGTATCGTTGTTATTCATATTGTGGTCCACCACCTTATTATCCTTTTTATTATAATTATCATGGTCCACCACCTCCACATCGTTATTGGCATCGGAGGCCACGTTATCACCATCGTTATTGGCATCGGAGGCCACGTCATCACCATCGTCATGGATACAGGGACTCGCATTATTTAGATCGTCATGGACATTCGATGCATTAAAAATTTTAGCTTCCTCTTTGTGGGAGCCGTTACGAAAAGATAAATGATCAATCACGCCAAGGGTATTTTCGAGTCGGAAAAAGGATTAATCATCACTGTTTTCGATTTCATCAATAATTACTATAATTGCTTTGTATGAGTCTTTCATAACACCTGTTGGATAACCTTCAGCCGCGCTTCTCGCATACTCTTTTGCTATTTCAATAGCAGTTTTGAGAGCCTCAAATTTTTGTTGTTTGGTAGCCATAAATATCGCCTCTTTTTAAAATTACAAAAGAATTCTCATTCCAATAAATCAGTTCAAATCTTCTTTTTGATTTTTAACTTTTGTTGTTTCTTAAGGCACTGCTTGTCTTTCCTGACGATGGCACAGAGTTTTGGATTATAAAGCTCTTTACAGTTATCGTGATTATACAATGGGCATTCTGGATACTTTTTTGACATAAATCTTTTTATTCCTTTTAGTTAGCGCTCGGTTTATGCCTTTACATAAACACCCTTTCCCGCACTTTTAATTTTGCCCTGCTTCTTCAGTTTATAAACAATGTTATAAGTTTTCTTTTGATCGAAACTGGTCTTTTTAATCAACTCAGCGGTGCCAACACCCTTTTTCCTTTTTTTAATAATCCCGAGGATTGTATCAGCTGCTGTTAATTTGACGGGTTTTTTTGCGGCAGGCTTTTTAACAGTGACTTTTTTTGCCGGTTTACCTCTGACAACTTTTGTTTTTGCTTTCTCAAGCTTCCCGACCGCGACAATCATTCTATCAACTTTCGTTGATAGTGCTTTTAGATCCTTGTTAACAGATTGCAGGTTCTTTCTAAGATTTTTCATTTCCGGATTCCTCCTTTGAATTTTGAGAGTTACCTGACCCGGACGAGCCGGAACCAAGAAACATTTGCCACCAAGGCACAAAGACACCCTCCGGGCCGTAGGCCCTATGGGCCGGAGGCAAAAGGATTTTATTTTGTTATTCGTTCTTAGTGTCTTGGTGCCTTTGTGGCGAGAAGAAAAAAGTTTTGCCACAAAAAACACAAAAATAAATGCTAAGTGACTAACAAGTTAAATGAAAACCAGCGGAAACATTTTGACCCTTATTAAAAAGATGATTGAACGTTTTAAAAGCTTTGGATGTTTTTTCTTCGATTAATTCAATACCATTGTTTTTTAAAAATTTACGCAAAGCTTCGGTCGATTTCATATGTCCCGGCGAACCTTTACCAAGTACCAAAATGTCAGGCTTTGATTTCAAAATATCTTGAATATCATCAACATCAACAAAATGTCCTCTTTTTCTCCACCATTCAGGAACAACTTCTCCCTGAATGATTTTAACGTCATCTCTGTAACTCACACCGTTTATGACTATATTTCCAAAAGAGTATTGTTCAATCATGATATGTTTAATCGTATGGTTTTTGTTAACTGTCTACCCGTTCTCTCAGTTCCTTCCCACACTTAAAAAACGCTAGCTTTTTAGGTTTAACCTGGACCGGTTCCCCGGTTTTGGGATTTCTTCCGGAATACGCTTTATATTCCTTGACATAAAAAGAACATAATCCCCTGATTTCGACCCTATCACCTTTTATTAAGGCGTTTGACATCTCGTTCAAGAAAAGTTTCACTACCGCTTTTGCTTCGGATTTTGTAAGTCTCGCATCCTCTTTTAGCGTTTCTATAAGTTCCAGTTTGTTCATATAATCCTCCTGATTTAATCATCAATTAAACCAGCATAATAAAGAATCGATTGAAAATTGTCAATGAATTCTGTATGGTTAGATTAAGATTTAGCAATTCTCAATAAGTTCTGGTGTATTAAATGATAAGTTGAAAAATCCTTTGGAATTACTTTAAACAACAAAAGTTGCAGTGCCCCAGAAAAGGGAAGGAATCAAACAATACATGCCTGATCCCTTGCAACGCCGCGTCCGGTTTTGATTTTTGCCTCAGCCCATTCACAAGCAAGATGCAATAAGAACTCAAATTGATCTGATGTAATTGTTATCATAATCTGATTGCCGTTTCCTTTGTTTCCTTAACTATTCAGGTTGTACAGAAATTCTTTTGACTAAAACAAAGAGAACATAGATAAGCAATGCCCATAACAGACTATTAATAAAAAGGGGTATAATTACAAAATTTCCGGGGAAAAACTGCCTCGGATACAATGCAAAGGTAAAAACCGGAAAGTATAACACTTTAGACATTACCATTAACGATCGACCAAGGAAAGGCAGTTGACTTTCATGTATATTGGCTGTGACAACAGACAATGTTATGATTGAAATAACCTTCGTGAAAACTAAATGAACCACAGCAATAGTAAGAATTATAAAAACTTTCTTCATAAAAGACCCATTATGAATGTTTTTGGCTACCACATATGCTCAACGTCATGCTTAATATCATCTTCCAAAGTATCATCCAATCAAATTCATCAACACTAACAATAAATCCAGGAATATCAGATTTCGATAAAAGGCTTTTTGTTTCTTGAAAAAATGTTGAATCAGTTTTATAGATTTGGGCAATTTTAATAAAATTAGTATTGTAAATGTTAAAACACAATAGAGGGATATTATAGTGAACCCAGATCGATTTAGAATGACTTACGGATTTGGATCAAATTTGACACTTCTCGGAAAGAGACTCTTGCTTATTTACGGAGGAATCTATATTTTAGAACTTTTATTTGAGCACTGGTTAAAAATTCCAGTCGTTGAAGTTCTCCAGCTTTATCCTTTTAAGTATAAGAGTTTTCATATCTGGCAGATTTTTACCCATCCGTTTATTCACAATCCCCGAACGCCCATCAGTTTTCTGATTAACTGCATCGTATTTTATTTTTTTGCCGCGCCGGTTGAAAATGCTTTTGGCTCTAAGCGTTTTTTGATCCTTTTTTATTTGTCTGCTTTAGGTGGAGCTTTATGCGGGCTTGCCTTTAGCAGCGTATCCGGTTTTGATGCATTATTTTTAGGCATGTTGCCGAGTATACTATCCATGATTGTTATTTTTGGATTGCTAAATCCCAAATCTACGATATTGCTAATGTTTATATTACCAATAAAAGCAAAGTATATCAGTTATGGTACTGCCTTAATAACCCTTTTGACTTTTTTGGCTAAGGCAAATCCTCACGGTGCATATCATCTTGGTGGGATTCTTTTTGGTTATATCTATTTTAAAGGACCAAGAACTATATTCGATCCCTATTTAATTTATACAAAGTATCTCGAATGGCAGCTTAAAAGGAAAAGATCTCGTTTTAAAGTTTTAGACGGCAATAAAAAGAATGATGATGATAAGCCAACTTATCATTGATGTTTTTCAAAATACCTAATCGCCTTTCTTAATATTGAGGATTCTGATGTGATCAAAAAGATTCTCAAACACCTTGGCCTGTGGGATGTGAAACGAAAGCCTCGGCCAACGGCCAATGCCCCGCCTGTCGATGTATTCCCTGCATATGACGAACAGCCGGGACCCAGTGCGGATAATCCGCCTTGGGTTTGGATTCTTCGGCGGGACAAGTTACATCAGGGATCTTGATTACCCTACCGAAGCCTACTTTTAAAAGTCGCGCCTCAGCCGTCGGCGAAGAGGGAATTCTTATCCTTTCCTTTCTTATCCTTTTTTACCTGATGGGCCTTTGACATCGTTAAAAACCACCATCAAAGCATTGGAAGGGTGACTGCTGTAACCGACAGTGGTTTTTTATCCATTTTGCCACTAGTTGACAACCATTTTGTCAGTGCTGAAGTGCGTCATTTTGATTATTAGGACAAAGAAGGTGCATTGAATTGGCTAAAGGACATAGGATAAAGATGATACAGATTTAAGGATGCTCTATTATCTCAACTTCCTCAATCGTTGGCACCCCATTCTTGGCCGCGATCTCCGGCCCTAGAAGTATGGCCAGCCATCGCGTTTCTTCTCTACTGTCTAAAGCTATCTTGGCAGTCATGGTCAACGGAACGGACAGTAGCATCCCCACCGGTCCCAGGACCCATCCCCAGAAAAGAAGCGATAAAAAAACCACCAGTGTGGAAAGGCCAAGACCACGGCCCATAAATCGCGGTTCAATGACACTACCCACCAGCAGATTTATAACAACGAAACCGGCTGCCACGATAACGGATTTGACAAATCCGAGCTGGATAAGGGCGAGCAATACGGCCGGTATGGCCGCGATAATCGAACCGATATTGGGTACATAGTTCAAAAAGAACGCCAGAAGGCCCCAAAGCACGGCATAATCAACTCCGACAATGGTAAGCAAGATGAACACCGTAATACCGGTAGCAAGGCTCACCCAGGTCTTAATGGCCATATATTGTTTAACGGTGTTGATAAACTTGTCAAAATTTTCCAGAGAGTTTTTTTCATCTCCAAATATTGTATACAACTTGACCGGAAAACTTGAGGCTTCGATTAACATAAAAATCACGATCATCAAGATTAAAAGCCCATTGGTGAGGACCATTCCCAGACTGTTCAATCCCCTGGCAACAAGTTTCATGGCCGCTTCCGTGTCAAACAGTTTCGTCACTGCCAGGCCTAAGCCTGCCGTGTCTATTTTGTGTGATTCTAGCCAGGTTATCACTCCGGTGATAAGCGCACGAAGCTTGGCTTCATATACCGGAAGATCACCTGAAAAATCTTTGATTGATGAACCGACCAGTCCTGAAATTAAAAAGACGATCAATAAAACGCCAAAAATTACGATAATCAGGGCCAGCCATATGGGAAGGCCTTTTCGGTGCAACCAGAATAACGGTGGGGCACTGATGATGGCGATAAATACTGCCAGCAGGAAAGGCACCACGATGGTCACGGCGGCACGCATACCCGCGATAACCACCACAAAGGCCGCAACGGTCAACAAAATTTGGGATACCGATGCTCTATGAGAAATTTCTTTCATGGTTTTCAACTCGAATATTTCGTAAAAAACAAAAGTTGCTGACTACAAGCAATCTCAAAAATGCGGATTACGTTCAAGGACAAGGCGCGAGCCGATGATTTACTGTAATATTGTTATTCATTATTCTTTACTTCTTATTGTTGGTATTTCTTGCCATACACACATCATGAAGCCAACTCTTGTTCATTAAATATACCATAAAATTGAAAAAGGCAACCCTTCGAAATGTACTTGCCCTTATTGAAAAACAATATCAAAAATATTTTCGACCTCTGATATTTACATTTTCATAGCAGTTAAACCAACTATTGCCAGACTTTTAGAAGCCCTACATATTGTGGGAACTTCGAAAACTGAAAAGCGTGGGGACTGAATCGATTATCCACGCTTTTTTCGTTAGCTTTAACGAACGGGGACACTCTAAATTTTTATTTTTTTTCCTTCTTCATTCCGGATATTTCTTTCAGGATTTTTTCCAGATTTTCCAGTTCCCTCCCATAGCCGGTCCAATCGCCATGACGCAGATATGCTTTGGCTTTATTATAGTGGTCCAGCGCCGTCGCGCCGAGCTTGGATAACCCTTCACCCTTTATTTGAGGAATAACCAGGGAAGCCGGCTGTTCCGGGGTTATTTCAACATCCAAAATACTTCTCAAGGCCTTGTCCAGGTTTTCCTCCATAATCAGGCGATTGCCAAAAGCAACAATGACTCTTTTGAGTTCCGGCAGAGAAGCGGCCCTTGCTTCTTCCAGCTGGGGACGCGCGCGCGTGCCTGCTCGCTGGGACTTGGCTCCACCGCGGGGCTGAGGGGCGGCGGTTGGGGATATTTGGTTTTCTTCCTGGATGGCTTCCAAATATACCGGCTCCACATAGATAAATGTATCACTGACGGGAATAGCCAATAGATTGCCCCGGATGACTCGGGAACCTCTCTGCCCCCACAGGCTCAATTCCCGGGAAATTTCCGTTTGCTGATCCACCCTGGCTTCAATCTGCATCGGTCCATAGACCAGTTTTTCCTTGGGCAGCTTGTAGACCAGCAGGTTGCCGTAGTCGGACAGGTCACATCGGGCCGCCAGCCAGCCGATCATATTATCTTTCTTGGAGGGGGTGAAAGGGGTCATCAGAAAAAATTCTTCCTTTTGCTCTTCGGGCAGCTTGATAATGATGTAGTAAGGTTCCATTTTCTGACGGCGCTCCCCATAGATCTCATCCGGAATTTGCCAGAGGTCTTCCTGGTTGTAGAAGACCTGGACATCTTCCATGTGATATTTCGTGTAAGTCTCCATTTGGATTTTAAAGAGATCCTTGGGGTAGCGGATATGCTCTTTCAGCTCAGCGGGCATTTCCTTGAAAGGCTTAAACAGATCCGGGAAGATCCGCGCATAGGTTTTGACGATGGGATCTTTTTCATCAATCATGTAGAAAACCACATCCCCGTTATAGGCATCGATGGTAACCTTGACGGAATTGCGGATGTAGTTAAGCCGGCTTTGATTAAAAGTGCCGCGAGACCGGTGCGAATAAGGATACATCGCAGAGGTCGTGTAGGCGTCTTGAATCCAGTAGAGCTTTCCACCGGAAACAACCAGATAGGGATCACCGTCATAATCGAGAAAGGGGGCAATCAAATTCGTCCGGCGGTTAATCCGGCGGTTAAACATGATGCGGCTCTCCGGACTTAAATACGTGGTAAACAGTATCTGGGGATCCAAAAACTCAATGGCAAACAAAAGTCTTCTGAAAAAAGATTTGATATGGATACCGCCCTTGCCCTGATAGGTGGTATAAACATTTTTGTTCCCCTTGGGATAATCAAATTCCCGGGCTTGGGTCTTTACCAGCACATACGCATCCGTTTTTTCGCCATAATAGATCTCGGGGCGCACGACCCTCATGTCCGGTTCAATGGAAGGCGGCAGGTCTTTGATAAAGAGGCGAGGCAGCCCCTCGCTGGTCACTTCATTGACCGGGCTTGCGGCCAGTCCGTAGCCATGGGTATAGGTGAGGTGCCTGTTGACCCAGGTATTGGCCTGGGGGGGCAGCTTGTTGACCACCAGCTCCCGGGCGGCCAGCATGATCTGGCGATACTGGTTATTGAGGAAATATCGATCGACGTCGACATTGTTAAAATCGTAATACAGCCGTATGGCTTGAATCTGCCGGTAGGTTTGAAGCAGCGGGCGCTCGTCCCAGATCCGGATATTTTGGATCGTTACGTCATGCTGCTTGAGATCCTTGACACTGAGCTGGTCGTTCACTTCAAAATCGACTTCTTTGATTTTATTCAGGTTGTAGGCCTTGCGGGTATAATCGATATTGTGGGCGATGTAGGGGGATTCTTTGGCCAGTTCATTGGGTTTGACGATAACTTTTTGGACCAGGATAGGGAGCCCCGTTCCCAGCACCAACACGACTCCTATCCAGATTAGCGCACTAATCCAGATTATTTTTGCCCTAAGTTTAAAGGCGTTGATAAAAAGGACTAGGGCAAATCCTATCGAGACAAAAACGATTACCTTATAGGCCAGAACCTTGATGTGAACATCGGTATAGCTGGCGCCGAAAGCCGGTCCCTGGGTGGAATATAAAAGCCCGAACATTTTCAGACGATAGGCCCAGGTCAGTAGCAGCACAACGATTCCACCCAGAAAAATAAGATGCTTTTTAACGTTTTCCGCAAGGGTGATTTTAGGAAAAGTGGGTAGGGCACCCTGGGCCTGACGGAAGTCACCCTCTATTTTCAGGGCACCGTTTTTCAGATACCAGCCCATCGTGGCCAGTGCAGCCACGACAAAAAGAATCAGCAACCCGTTTTGGATGAAGATGTGAAAAGGCAGCGAGAACAAGTAAAAGCCGATGTCCCGGCTAAAAACAGGGTCAGTGCTGCCAAAAGGTTGCTGATACAGATAGCGCAGGAGCAAATCCCATTGAGTGGAGGCTTTTGAAGCAATATAAAAGGTGGAAAACAGAATAAAAGCGATCACCAGGGTTTTTAGCGTTGCAGTGGAAAGGCCAAATTGGGAAACATAATCGTCGGCAACTTTAAAATCCCCCCCTGTCCCGATGCGCGGGTTTAAACGATTGGCGGCGTAAATGTTCATACCGATGATTAGGGCCAAAAGCAGCCAGACCATCAATCCAAACCCGAATTTGCTCAACAGCATGGTCCAGAAAACAGGCGAAAAGCCCAAATTTTCAAACCACAACCAGTCCGGATAAATTGAAATCCCTATCCACAGCAATAGAACACCAACCATTCCGATACCGGCAATAATTAATTTCTTATTCATAACACTCCTTAAAATAATATTAGTAAGTAGACATCCACGGGCTTACGCCAGTGGCACTTATTTAAATTCGAAAGTTAGTTGGATTTGACCTTTGTCAGATTTTTCTTGATATTCAATGTGTTTTTTAATGACATCTTCATCTATACCAACTGTCGATGAAAAAAAGCGGGAGACCAAAATTGACGGTCTCGTAAAAAGTCAGATTTTGCATTTGCAGTAAAGACTCACACATTGGCGTTCGCCTATTATTTTCCCAATGTGCTACTGTGTTTCTAAAAGCACCAATTTCCTTACCAAATTCAGGCATTGTGAGCGAACCTCTTATATATCTGATTCGTTCTCCAATATTCTTTAAGCCCTTGTTAGATTTTTTAGCTATTTGTATCCTCTTGTGGGTTAAAGGTTTTGTGATGTGGATAATATGATAATGATTTATATAATATATGAAAGATGGCAAATCAAATAGATTTGCCCCTATTGAAAAACGATATCACACGATTTTTTTGGACATGATACGTGCGTTATAGCAGAAATCGTAACCATTAAAATAACCAAATCAGTCATCATCATTTTCGGGAACGCACAGCAAAACCCCGGAAGCCGCTGGAGTAATCTCGGACGTCCCAGATCTCGTAGCCGTAGTAGAAATTGAAGTCCCAAGCCGACGACGAACCCTTGGTTTCACCGGACCATACCCACCATCCAGTGGTTTTTAACAAAGGCGTCATGTTGCGTTTCCCTGCTCCCTTCTTATATAAGGTTTTAAGCTCCTCCCTCGTCGGCATACGCCAACCGCCGCCGGCAACGGTAAGATTTTCAACCCAGTTTTTAGCCTCGTACCAGTTTCTATTCTTGTCAGGCCCGGCATACCATTCAAGACCCGTATTTTTGTCGTAATACACTGCGCTTTCTAACGCTTTTAGTTTGTTTGCCTCCACCTCCTGTGCCTGCGTCTGATTAATTGTAAATGCAAGAATGATTAATGTGGTAATTGGCAGTAATAATTTAAATATCCATGACTTCTTAAGATGGAAATTCATTAGTTGTCCTCCTTCCTAAAATTGACAAATTAATAGAAAATGAGGCCAGCAGAACAAGAGATGTTTCACAATGGAAATCGATTCGAGTGGAGGGCAGATTTCAAAAGAATCTATATTAAATCAAGTATTATAAAGATGGTTTTATGTCAAATAATAAATTATTTAAGATTTCAGGAACATCTCCTGTTTTTCCCTCAACTATAAATCTAAAGAGTGTTGCTATTCTGATACAGGCGTATCCAAAAGGATGGCTTCGGCCACTTTCTCCTGAACATCTTCTTTGGACAAAAAACCCAGCTTCACCGCTCTGCAGACAAGGAAATCGTCTTCCTATGCCCTGCTCAATTCGCGCTCATACGCAAGACCGGCCAGCTCCCGCAACTTTTTACGAATTGATTTTGGATGGCAATGTGTCATGTTTTATAATTATTTCAATATATTTTAGAAATTTATAATTCACAATTCAAGCTTTGGCACCCATATGTCCATCTTTAAAAGGATTATAGACTAAACTTCCATTCCTTTTCATGTTTTTTTAAAATACGCTTCCTCTTGTTTACGCAAGAGATACAATTACAGCCGGTTGTAACAGGATGATCACCAAGCCGCTCAGCCAGTTCCCATGAGGCGTCGATCATTTCAAAGATCATTTTTCTCTCTTGCTTTATAGACTCTTGATGCTTTTTCATAATCCAAGCTTTCCCGACTTATCAGAGGCTCCGAATACTTTATCAAAGTATCTTTGCGCCTTTTCCTTTTGGCCAAATTTCTCTGCAAAGAAATAAACTTTGTCTCTATCCAAAGGCTCGAAATTTTCAGGAATCAAACGGTTTTTGTATAAATTCATTACAGCAACAATATCGCCTTCGTCTTTTTGGCTTCGGTCAGGATTATTTGCAATGGCCATCAGTTTTAAAATGATATAATCAGTCGGCTGTATAACAGGATAAGTTCCGATCAACTCATCACTTGCAAGCATACTCCTTTCCAATATATCTTTCCCTTCCGGTGTGTCCACAAACATGAAATCAATTTTTCCAAGAACTCCCATTTCAGAATCAAACTGGGCAAAAGTTTTAGTCTTCTGATAGCAGGTGTAGCCCAGTCTTTCCATGATCAGTGATATTTTAGACCAGAAGCGACCTTCTGTTACAAAGTCGATATCCGCAGTAAACCTTGGAAGTCCATACAAACTCAATGCCAGCGCGCCGATCAATGAGTACGGAATTTGCTCCTGCGCAAGATTATCCGTTATTATCTTGAGAACATTGGTTAGTTTTTTTGATGACATGGGCGTTTACTACTCCTTTTAAATTGGAAACAAGATCATTTGTCACCTATCATTTCAATATATTTTAGAAAATTATATTTTTATGCATGTCCCGATAGTTTCTTGTTTTGGAATTGTGAACGTTCTACACGGATGTCCCGTTGGTGTCACCCTGAAGCCTGTCTTCAAGGCAATAAGGGTATATTAGTAGTATTTTCATGATTTGACACCAATGCAACTCCGGACCAGACGTTGTGTCTGGCTAATCATGTATAGTGGCATAGACAGTATTTGATCAAAATATGACAACTCGTGCATTGAATATCGGACACCGAGCAGTGTTTTGGGATATTCTTTAAGAAAAAGCCTCATGCTCTTCAATGAACCCCTCGCGCCGGCCTTTACCTCTACCGGTATCGGCATGCCTTCGATTTCTATTAGAAAATCAACTTCAGCATTGCTCCCTCGAGCTTCCCTTGCCCAAAAATGTAATTTTTTGTCAGAGTAAGGATCCGCGCAGGCAATCAGTTCTTGAGCGACATACTGCTCTGCAACACTGCCTGCATTGATTTGCATAATAGAGTTATCAAGAATAATAGAGTCCTGCACGCCAAGAGCATTTTGCATAAGACCGACATCGAGAAATGCTATTTTGAATTTACGTTCATTGGTAGTTGCCAAAAGAGGTACTCCAGCGCCGGATGCATGGCATATTTTAGACAGACATCGCGCATAGCATAGCAACCCAAGTGCTTCCTTCAGGAATTTAGCTTCGATGCCTGGATTTACATGTGAATACTTGTAACGCCGACCAGCCATTTGTGGCGCACTTGAATACACTTCTTTCAAATATTTATGTTTTGCGGTTGATGCATACTTGGCAAAATCATCTG
This sequence comes from Thermodesulfobacteriota bacterium, assembly GCA_034658755.1. Lineage (GTDB taxonomy): Bacteria > Desulfobacterota > Desulfobacteria > Desulfobacterales > UBA11574 > S5133MH16. Next base: position 14,224 of record JAYEFV010000086.1, read on the forward strand.
TATAAGTCCGAATAAGCCCGGATTGCAGTCTCTGTAATTCTTCCATCAACACCTTGTTTTCAAAGGCATTAACAACTCTTGGCATTCCGCCGACTAACAAGTATTGCCTTAATAGCTGTTCAAGTCTGGTTGCAAAAACCTGTTCCATTCCAGTTTGCAGATCAACCGTATGGATATAGTCTAATAATCGCTCTTCACCAACTGCTATCAGGAATTCTCCAAATGACATGGGATACATATATACGCTTTGCACACGGCCGACAGGCATACGAAAGTCCTCAGCGCGCAACGCAAACTCAATCAACGATCCAGCACCGATAACATAAAGTTCCGGCAATTTCTCAAAGAAATATCGCAAAGAAGTAATCGCCTTCGGGCATTCCTGGATTTCATCCAGAAATAATAACGTACGTCCGGGGCTGATTGTCTTGCGTGTCAGAATGGATAATCGGTCAATGATTCCCTTGGGATCAAAGTCCGAAAAACAGCGGCTCAATTCCGGCTGTTCTTCAAAATTCACAGAAACAGTATTTTCAAATGCTGTCCTGCCAAATTCAGTTACCGAATAAGTCTTCCCAACTTGCCGCGCACCCCTTACTATAAGCGGCTGCCGGACGCGGCTGTCTTTCCATTGTTTTAGAATCTGGTCAATCTCTCGTTTCATAACCTTAAAGATATCTCATAGGTCAGAAAAGTCAAGTGTATTATAAGAATAAATATCATAGAAGACAGGTGTGTTTTACGACCAATTATCGTAAGGGGTCTGTTTGGCATCAAATCTTACTATAGCCATGGGGCCTCGGATATTTAACTGTCTGCCGTGTCGGGCACAGGCAAGTGTGGTAAGATACCAACTAGTGTCCATCCATAAACGGCATCTTTTGGCCCAAAGCTTCGTTTTCGCTCTTTTGAAATCCTCAAAATAGCGCGCTATTCCTGCGGTTTCAAAATCGCTCAGGCCTTGCTCTGAACCAAAATCTACCATTTCTGGATGGACACCAACTAATTTACAAATGGCTATCCCACAGCCCGTGCCTGCTCAATTCGCGCTCGTGTGCAAGACCGGCCAGCTCCCGTAGCTTTTTACGAATTGATTTTGAATGGCAATGTGTCATGTTTTATTATTTTAATATATTATAGAAACTTATAATTCACAATTCAAGATTTGACACCCATGTTTCGCGGCGGTGTCTACTCGCACGAAGCAGCCCAACACTACGCTGATCAGGTATTAAAGCAGGATGGGGGAATCTCACCATAGTCATCAGTATCAACATCACCATTTGCGTGAGCCTCGTGCCATCCTTCCGGTACCGGCATCTTTTCGTACAGGTAGTCCCGCCATGCTTCTAGAAGAAGCCTGCGACATCCCATAAAATCAGCTGAACATATTATCTTATCACCTGTTGAAGATGCAAGATTGTCCAACCAGCGACTTCCTTCCTCTGAACGGAGGAGATGGTGGTCGATAATTAATGTTGCAACGCTTCCGGCGAGGCGGATCGCATTGTAATGTGCTCTTTCCTTCTGTTCAGGTGTCAGGTATGACAGATATAATGGTGGACCCGATACGAGTACAATATCAGGTTTCCAATTCAATATATGAGATATAGAATCATCATAAAGAAGCTGGATATCGGAGGCATGGACAAAAACTTCTTTACCGTCTTGAATACGTGTCATCATAACCATTCCAAGAACGCTATCCTTTTCACCATGCGGTTGGGGGCCTGAGAAAGTCATCAAACCATTTTTTTGTCCTTCAACAATCGGAAGTTCCATGTTCAGTAATCTGGACAGGTCATAGTAGCGTTTAGATATTTTGTCGGAAGGATCACCAGGATCTTTGCACCAGAAACGGGTGTTCCGGCATGCTTCAATGACCATTCGTGCATTGAGTTGATAAGGATTAGGATTCTCCAGGGGTATATGGTCACCGTGATAATGGCTGATGACCACATCGGTGGCGCTTTTAAGTGACTCAATTATTTTTTTTCTAATCTTCGCACCTACAGCAACCTGATAAGGATGCGGCAGCTTACCGTGGCGACTATAACCTAAAGCTACCCCGGGATCGATAATGATTTTACGATCCTTTACTGTTACCACTACGCAAAGCCCACGAACCCCAAGAGATTCTGTACCGATTATCTCAATTTGCACGAGTATTTTCCTGTCTGATTCAAATAACTGTCACAGAAGATAAGCTTTTGGCCATTCTTTCGGCATAGCAGTTTTTACATCCCGGACTTATTTTAGAACAGCCCGTAATAGGATTCCACGTGGATCCTGTCCATTCAATATATGAGTTTTTTGACATTATTACCGGCAAAAGCATCAATATAAGCAAACCGAAAGTTTTGCTTATTCATAATGGTAGCACAAGCTTTCAGGTATTTTTCTACCCGTTTGAGTTTTTCTTCTATCCAGTTACCTCCGAATCCATGTGTTTCTGTCATTTGGATTTTTTCCTTTTGTTTATAGACCGTTCCCCTCCACGATTTTAATTTCTTCCGGGGTGAGGTCGTAGAGTTGGTAAACGAACTGGTCAATTTCTTTCTCAAGAGCTTTTACTTCGGCTTGTTTTTGGGAGTTTTGCAGATAGTCGTCGCCTTTGGTGATGGAAAGGATACAATCGACGCAATCTTTAAATGTCTCTTGAAATTTAAGAGAAAGTTTTTTAACTGGAAATGTTCGCAATTTGTTTACGCCGATATCAACTCCAACGCCACGCTTTTTTCCATACCTATAAAACCAATCAAACGCCAAACTTGAATTGAGGATTGCTAAAATGTACTTTAAACTATAATTTGTATTTTTTTGAATAATTATATTGGAAGATAATCCGAAGTACCCCTCCGTTTCCATATAACCGACGTTTTGCCTTTTAAACATTGCGGGAAGAATGAGCTTTTTTTTCGCAAATTGTTCTTCTCTTCGCGGCCAGTGTAAATGGAACCACTTATTCACACCTTTCTTCGTCTCTCTCCTGACGTCCATAATCTGCTTGTATTTAATGAGATGCTTTTTCAAGTTGGGCAACGTATCGATATTTTTACAATTAAAAGGTGTTAGATAAATTAAACATTTTTCTTCTTGTGGCCTTATTAAATATTTGTGAATATCGCATTCATCGAAGAAAGGTCTAACAAAATTTCGTTCCTCGGCGTTCAGTTTCAGGGTCTTATACTCGTGATAATTCAATACAAAAACACCCTCGCCTTGAAGGCAGATCATATTTGGTCGCTGAAATTGCTGACACTTTGTCAGGGTTCTGGATAACACCCTGAAAGACATCGCAAATTGAGCCAAGCTCAACACATTCTTTGAATTCAATCAAATCTTCTTCGATCAATATCTCGTGCGGGTGAGAGAATATTTTGCTATTTGTAAAAGTTTTAATAGATATATTGTCAGTGTCCTGCTTGCTATCAATGTCCGTCAGATCATTGATCAATTTCTTATACAAAAAATTATCGAGTGCTTTGTTTTTGGCATATAGAGCAACCATATGCTGACCAGCAACTTCATCAAAAACTTTTAACTTTCCGATATCAACGAAACTAACAAATGAAAGCTCTTCTTTTACACGCTGTATTAGTTTCTTTGCACCACTACTATTTAGCCAATACCGTGATGTGATGTATGAAATAATTCCTTTT
>JAYEFV010000087.1:0-4982 GCA_034658755.1 Thermodesulfobacteriota bacterium
GGGAGAAGAACCCATTACCTGCCGGCCTGCCGAGGTTTTGAAACCCGAACTCGAACAGGCCAAAAAAGATACCGAGGGCCTGGCCCAGGGCCTGGACGATGTTATTACGTACGCCCTTTATCCCATAACAGGGAAAAGGTTTTTGAACTGGAAATACGGCAAGGAAGATCCGCCTCTGGAAGTCAAAGCCCGGACCTTGGAAGAGATTAAAGCAGAAGACGAGCTGGTTAAACTGGCCAAACTCGGCCATTTGGTTAAAAAGGTGGAAAAGAAAGGTCCACCCAAGACTGATGCCCTGCGGACATTTAACGTATTTGTGGATGATGAATACTTTGAGGTTGGGGTTGAAGAACCCGGAGGTTCGCCGGTTATCAGCTATGTCCAGCAAATGCCGGTTCAACCGCCGGTTTCAGCACCGACACCGGTGGCACCGGCTGCAGCTCCAGCGCCCCCCAAACCGGCGGAACCTGCACCGCCCAAACCGGCGGAGCCTGCAAAACCGGAACCGGCTCCCATGGCTGCTGATGTTGAAGGCACTCCACTGAAAGCACCCATGCCTGGCATGATTGTCAAATATCCCAAACAGGTGGGAGATGCGGTAAGCAAAGGGGACACTGTGGTAATTCTGGAGGCCATGAAGATGGAAAATGCCCTTCCGGCGCCTGCGGATGGTACGGTTAAGGCGATAAATTTTTCCAGCGGCGATAGCGTAGGCAAGGACGATGTGTTGTGTGTTATCGCATAGAAAAAGATTGAATATTTTCAATTTTCAATAGTCAATTATCAATTAAAAGGGGAGGTTTGGGATCATGAAGATCCACGAATATCAGGCAAAAGAATTATTCAAGAAATACAACATTCCCATTCCTGACGGCGGCGTTGCTTTCAATCCTGATGAAGCCAAAAAGGTTGCCGAAAATTTAGGTAAATTTCCGGTTGTTGTTAAAGCTCAGATTCATGCGGGCGGCCGGGGTAAAGGCGGCGGTGTAAAGCTTGCAGGATCAATGGATGAAGTTACCGGCATTGCCGGTGAGATCATCGGAATGAATTTGGTTACCCATCAAACCGGGCCTGATGGGAAGAGGGTCAAGAAAGTGCTGGTTGAGCAAGGACTCAACATTGCAAAGGAACTTTATTTGAGCATTATTCCGGACCGGGCAACCGCCAAAATTGTTATTATGGCCAGCGAGGCCGGAGGAATGGATATTGAAGCGGTTGCCGCCGAAACTCCCGAAAAGATCATCAAGGTTTTCATTGATCCTCTTGTGGGTATCCAGCCCTTTCATTGCCGTGAGGTTGCTTTTGGATTAAATCTGTCATCTTCCGTGATGAGGCCGTTTGTTTCCATGCTTGGAAGCCTTTACAGACTGTTTATGGATTACGACTGTTCGTTGGTGGAGATTAATCCTCTGGTCATCACAGCCGAGGATGGGGTGATCGCCCTGGACGCCAAAGTCGATTTTGATGACAACGCCCTGTATCGTCACAAAGACATCATTGAATATCGCGATATTGAAGAAGAGGACCCTTTGGAAGTTGAAGCCTCCAAGTTTAATCTCAATTATATCAAACTGGACGGCAATATTGGAAATATGGTCAACGGAGCCGGCCTGGCAATGGCGACCATGGATATTATTAAACTGGCCGGTGCCGAGCCTGCCAACTTTCTGGATGTGGGAGGCGGCGCCAGTGCGGAGATGGTTGAGAACGGTTTCAGAATCATGCTCGGAGATAAGAATGTGAAGGGGATTCTGATTAACATTTTCGGTGGGATATTGCGTTGTGATGTGCTGGCAGAAGGGGTTGTCAATGCGGCAGAAAAAACAGGTATCAACGTTCCTGTAGTGATCCGGATGGAGGGGACTAATGTAGCTGAAGGCCGGAAAATTCTGGCTGAATCCGGTCTTAACCTTACGACCGCTTCAGATATGAAGGATGCAGCACAGAAGGTGGCACAGATAGTCACTGATCACTAATCATTGGGAAACTACAAATTACGTATCAATTTAGTCAGTTGAAAAATATTATCGTATCCAGAATAGCAAATGACAGATAACAAAAATTCGAGGCATGAAGAATGAGTATATTCGTTGATAATAATACGCGTTTATTGGTTCAGGGCATTACCGGCAAAGAGGGGCAGTTTCACACCCAACAGTGTGTGGCCTACGGCACAAACGTTGTTGCCGGAGTAACCCCCGGCAAGGGCGGCCAGAAGATGGACGATATTCCTGTATTCAATACCGTCAAAAAGGCTGTGGCGCAGACCGGTGCCAACTGCAGCATGATTTTTGTACCTCCTGCATTCGCGGCCGATGCCATCATGGAAGCCACGGAAGCCGGTGTCGATATTATCGTTGCCATAACCGAAGGAATTCCGGTTATGGATATGATAAAAGTCAAAAATTACATGGCGGGTGCACGGTCGCGACTGATCGGTCCAAATTGCCCGGGTATCATAACGCCCGGCCAGTGTAAGATCGGTATTATGCCCGGCCCGATCCACAAACCGGGTGGGCCGGTGGGTGTTGTATCCCGTTCCGGAACGTTGACGTACGAGGTGGTTCATCAGTTAACCCTGCAAGGAATCGGGCAGACCACCTGTCTGGGTATTGGCGGCGATCCCGTAAACGGGACCGACTTTATAGATTGTCTGGATGCTTTTGAAAAGGACCCGGAGACTACGGGTATCGTTATGGTTGGCGAGATTGGCGGAACTGCTGAAGAGGAGGCCTCCGAATTTATAGCAAAGCATGTGACAAAACCGGTGGTCGGATTTATTGCAGGCCTGACCGCGCCTCCGGGCCGGCGTATGGGACATGCCGGTGCAATCATAAGTGGCAGCAGCGGTACGGCCCAGGCAAAGATTGAGGCCATGAAGGCGGGCGGAATTCATATCTGTGAGAACCTCGGTTTATTTGGGGAATTGTGTTCGGAAGTTTTTTAATAAATGTTTGTTTTAAGTGATAGTAAAATTAAAATTTAAAAATCGCCCTACGTTCAAAATCGATCGGGAATCTAAATCCCTTTTCATTTCTGCGATCTAACCCTTTCCTTCTTTCTTGACCCGATCTTCGCTCCGGAATATGGAGGGTGTATAAAAATACTCGTCTTTCAATTCCTGAACGCCTGCCCGCATTATCTTTGATAAATATCATCATAATTCTATGCATAATGGCTATATTGACTGTTATAGGTGTACCTGACGGACAGAGATAATATTCGGCAGGGATTTTATCTCTTCAATAACCTTTTCATCTGCCGGCGTATCAATGTTTACCAGGCACAGGGCCCGCTCGCCCCGTCTTCCCAACTGGAAACGGCCGATGTTAATGTTGTGGCGGCCAAGGGTTGTGCCCACATTTCCGATTACACCCGGCCTGTCAAAATTTTGAATAACAATCATCCATCCTTCGGGGATTGCATCCAGGTAAATTTCTCCAATTCTTACAAGTCTCGGATATTTTTTTTCATAGATTGTTCCCCAGATTTCGTCAATTTCAACTTCATGATCTTCCAGTTTCACTCTGATCAGGCTGGTAAAATCATACGTTGTCCGGCTTATGGTTTCGTGGACATGAATTCCTTTGTCTTGGGCAAGGGATGGCGCGTTTACGTAGTTTACCGGCGTGTCGGTAAAAGAACCGAGAAGTCCCTTCAATGCCGCGTGCGTTAGTGGCCTCGTGTCAAGTCTGGATACATTGCCGCTGTAACTTATTGTGATGTCGTGGACTTTTCTGACAAGTTGACCCATCAAGGATCCCATTTTTTCGGCAAGATCCAAATGGGGACGAAGCTGATCCATAATCTCCATGGATACCGAGGGAAAATTGACGGTATTGGTTATGATGCCGTCTACGAGATAAGCAGCAATTTGGTGCGCAATCATATCTGCCACCTTGAGCTGTGCTTCACCGGTACTGGCTCCTAAATGTGGCGTAAAAATTACATTGGGTTGCTGCAGTATGGGTAAAGATGGGTCCGGCGGTTCCTGTGGAAAAACATCAAGGGCTGCGCCGGCCACATGTCCGCTTAAGATTGCCTGGTCAAGATCATCAAGTTTGATGATTTCACCCCTGGAACAGTTAATAATTCTAACACCCGGTTTCATCTTATCAATTGTCGCTGCATCAATCATGTTGGCTGTTTCCTTGAGTCGCGGCACATGAAGCGTAATGAAATCCGAGCGTGAAAGAAGATCTTCCAGAGGCACAAGTTCAACCTCAAGGGACTTAGCAGCTTCTTTGCTGACATAAGGATCGGCTGCGATAACCATCATTTTAAGACCCTTTGCCCGATCTGCCACCACCCTGCCGATATGGCCAAGGCCGATGATACCCAATGTTTTTCCGGTTATTTCAACGCCCGGCAGCTTTTTCTTTTCCCATTTTCCCTCTCGAAGGGATGCCGTGCCCTGGGGAATATTTCTGGCAAGTGCCAGCATAAGAGATATGGTATGTTCCGCCGTGGTTACCGTATTGCCACCCGGGGCATTCATGACCACGATGCCCTGTTTTGTAGCAGCCTGAACATCGATATTGTCAACCCCAATGCCGGCCCGGCCAATAACCTTGAGCTGCCTGGCGCTTTTTAATACCTGTTCTGTAACCTTGGTCCCGCTCCTGATTGCAAGACCATGGAACTCATCAATAATTTGAGATAATACCTTGGGATCACTTGTTGCCTTGTCATTATCGACCACAACTTCTATTTTTCCGGTTGCTTCAAGTATGTCCTTCGCAACAGGGGACATGTTATCCCTTATCATAACTTTGTACATGATGGATTCCTTATATTGTTGTTCTTTAAACCTTGACGGCTTCGTAAAAAGTCCAACTTCTGCGTTGTGCTGCACTTCGTAATCATTCAACGTACGAAAAGTACGCCTCATGATTACAAAATTTGCACGCCTTGAATTTGAACTTTTTACGAAACCGTCTAAATCGGACTTTTTACGAAGCCATCAACCTTTGTCTTTAATT
>JAYEFV010000088.1:0-17798 GCA_034658755.1 Thermodesulfobacteriota bacterium
ATTTTTTCTTAAAAAGGTTAAAAAATCTATCCTGGTATTGTGGAAATAATCCCCATTTATCTAACTCCTCTTTTAATTTAACAGGTTCTAATTCGCCATATTTTAACAGGTTGAATAATTTTTGAGACCTTGGGTTAGAGCTGTTCTGATGCAAGATTTGCGATTTGAGCAAATCCAGATGGATCAGATATTGCTAATTCAGCTAGAACTTTTCGGTCCAAATTAACACGGGCAAGTTTTAATCCGTGTATGAATTTACTGTAAGATAGATTATTCATTCGTGCCGCTGCATTAATTCTTGTGATCCAGAGTTTCCGAAAATCACGTTTGCGTGCCTTCCGATCCCGATAAGCATACATAAGCGCCTTATCTACAGCGTCTGCTGCGGTTCGAAACAATTTGCTACGGCCGCCACGATGCCCTTTTGCCAATTTCAAAATTTTTTTTCGACGTCTTTTTGCTTTAAAACCTCTTTTGACTCGCATAAATCTTCTCCTAAATATTCTGATTCGTAACTTTATTGACGCATTCTCTATGCCAGGGAAACTATCGCAACTCAGACAGGGCCAATCACACTTTGAGAGACCTTTGGCAGCGCTAAAATTTTTCACCCAAAAAAAACACAACCACCACAGTCTAATTACAAATACCACTATCCATTGGGAAGGAGCAGTCTGACCATCTTTCTATCGGATTTTTTGATGATTTGACTCTGCCTTAACGCACGTTTGCGTTTAGTGGTTTTTTTTGTTAAAATATGGTTTCCATGTGATTTTGCAAAGACGAATTTGCCTGTACCTGTTTTTTTAAAACGCTTTGCAGCAGCTTTATTTGTTTTTATTTTTGGCATTATATCTTCTCCGTTATTTAAAACCTAAATTAAGCGATTTTTTACTCGATCTGCACCGATCTCTTGCGCATCAAGGTTCGCGAAAATCCTCGACATATCCACGGGTATGCCTGCGGTTTTCGCGAACCCTTATGCATCAAGATCTCAGCACATCTCTTCGCAAAAAATCGCTCAACTTAGGTAAAACATAGATGGCGTGAGCCACAGACGTATGCAAGCCCACGCCATCTTTATAAAAAATAAGTAAAAATACTTTTCTTAATTTCTCAATAAATTGAGTTGGTTCAAATCCTCCTTGTTATTGAGAACTTATCATTTAAGCAATTATGATGAAATTATTAAAAATTGAATTCATCAATTTTATTTGAACACAATCATTTTGTAGATTGTTTTGGCGATAGTACCATAATCATTGTGCGACCTTCAAATTTAGGGTGCTGTTCAACCGATGCAATTTCTTCCGTTTCCTGAACAACCCTTTCGAGCAAACCTCGACCCAGCTGAGAAAGCGTAATCTCACGTCCTCTGAAAATGACGGTTACCTTGACTTTGTCTTTTCTTTCAATGAACTTTTTGATATGACCAATTTTGGTCTTAAGATCATGTTCACCGGTCTTTGGGCGTAATTTTATTTCCTTTAGCTGAAATGTGGTCTGTTTCTTTTTTGCTTCCTGTCTCTTTTTGGTCAGTTCATATTTATACCGCCCGTAATCCATTATTTTGCAGACAGGAGGATTGGCGTTGGGAGAAATTTCTACAAGGTCAAGACCAAAATCATTGGCAACAGCAATTGCCTTGTAAGTGGGAATAATGCCGATCTGATTGCCGTCAGGATCTATTACCCGGACCTCTTTTGCTCTAATATTTCTATTAATATTGATTCTACTTGATCTGTTTGCCCTATTTGTACGTCTTGGTATAGCTATGCTTTCACCTCCTGAGCCATGAATTATTGCCAATACTTCCAACATGGAATTACCGGTCAACCTACTTTAGTGCGTATTCCATATTGTGAGACATCAACCTAAATTGAATTTTGAAATATATAACAACATTAAAAAATGCAAGCAAAAAATGCAAGCAAATAAATCCAGTTATGAAATAGATAAGCGACGTTATGCAACATCCGACGGCGGACTTAAAAAAAGAAATTCCCAAGTTGTTTACGATAAATCAGGTTTGTAGAATTTCCAAAATAGTTTTACTGGCTGAGAGTATATCCGGATAGCAGACTTCCACGCCAGTAAGAATTTTTCGGATTTTTAAAAAAAGCCTTGAAAAGTTCCAGGCTCTCTTCGCGCAAAATGCCCGGCACAATTGAAATTCGACAATCTTTATAAAGCGGAGTCAGTTTTGTCAAATCACAGTTTGTGCCTCCCCCCATTATATCTTCATAGGCATAAACGATTTCGCTGATACCGCTTAGAATCATTGCACCCAGGCACATCATACAGGGTTCAAGAGTTGTAAAAAGGACGACTCTATTTTTGTCAGTATTTACCTTTCAATCGGTCAGTTGCTTTAATGCTATGATTTCGGCATGGTCAATTTCATTTGGGAAATCCCCTGATGTACCTTTTCTGGAATCATTTGCCAAAATCCTGTTCTGATATACAATTTCACTGCCTACCGGGAATTCCCCCGCAGACAGAGCTTTTCTTGCCTGTACCAGAGCCTTACCCATAAAGTGTTTATAATCCATGTCGTTCTCTGAGCTTTTTTGTTCTAGGGTAGAGATATTATTCCGTTAAGGTCGATTTTACAATCTGCATGTGCTGTCATCGCACATACAGCTTCCATCGACCTCAAAAGCATAAATAATTTTAGATTCCATCTCAGCCCGTTTGGTTGAGATAGGATCAAAATGTATATTGGCAATCTTGTCAATGAGTTCGGCTTTGGCAGGTATAGATTCAAGGCCCATTGAGATTACCTTACCGGTCGCTCCATCGAGAATGTCAGCATCCTCACCGTTTGTTACAACAACCACCGGCACCTGATAAGGGGCCACAAGTCTTGAGGCAGCCAGCGCAGGACGATGCCGGGTTACCAGAGAACCGGGACCATATTTTACAATAATACAGATTTGGTCTGCAAGCTTAATGGTATAATCTATTTTTACAACAGCTTTTTTATCTGCGGCGGTTATAAGAAGTTTACGGCCGGATTCGATTTCTTTTTTAAGATATCCTTTATGTTCCACAAGAATACGCGCCAGTTTCTGTCTGTATCTTTCGTCATGAGTGTCCTCGATTGTTTCGCCGGTAATATAATCGACCAGTTCGCCGAGAATGAGATGATGTCCTTGTGTATTTTTCAACGTTCTCAAACCTCTCTAAGCCTGATATCCCTTAAGTTTTCGCGATTTACCATCCGGTCGTCTCAACTCCCGAAATTGTAAACTTTTTCAGAAAATACATAAAATTCAATTGAAACTAATAAAAACATAAAACAAGATTTTCAGAATGTAAAGTTTCAAATATTTCTTTACAATTCATTTTTCCTGTGGATAACTGTCATCATATGAATATCCGCGAAGAATTTGAAAAACATGAAAAAGGATTTATATCTCCGTTCGGATGTTTAAGCGCCGAATCCCGGGGCCGCATGAAAAAAGAATCCCCTTGTCCAATCCGAACCGCTTTTCAGGTGGACAGGGACCGTATTGTATATTCCAATGCCTTCAGACGCTTAAACTATAAAGCCCAGGTTTTTTTGTCTCCTCTGGGCGACGAGTACCGAACCCGTCTTACCCATACAATTGAAGTATCTGAAATCGCAAGAACAATAGCACGGGCCATGCGTCTTAACGAGGATTTGACCGAAGCCACAGCCTTAGGCCATGACTTGGGGCATACCCCGTTTGGTCATGGCGGTGAGGCAATTCTGAAAGAAATATATTCGCCGGGTTTTTCACATAACAAACAGAGCCTGCGTGTCGTTGATGTACTGGAAAATAACGGTCAGGGGCTAAATCTTACCCATGAGGTTCGAGACGGAATTTTAAAGCATGCCAAGGGGTATGGAAAAATTATTCCGGATGATCCTGATGAACAGGCCTTTACAATTGAGGGGAATGTGGTCCGTATTGCCGACATTATGGCATATCTTAATCATGATCTGGATGATGCCATCCGAAGCGATATTATCAGCCAAAGTCAAGTTCCTGATTCGTGTGTTAAGATTCTTGGACGTACGCATTCCGAACGTGCAAATAGCATGATAAAGGATCTTGTATTTTCAACTAATGTTCGCGGGGATAACTTATGTCTGCAAATGAGCGATGAGGTGTATTCTACCATGACTGAACTCAGGCAATTTCTTTATGAAAAGGTGTATCGTTCACCCCGGGTCCATGGAGAATTTATAAAGGCCAAAAAGATTCTGTCCGAACTTTACACATGCTGTTTGGAAAACCAAAACATGTTACAAAGAGAACTTAAAGCCATGCAAATGGAATCGTGCAATCATGATAACCAACCCAATGAGAGGATTGTTTGCGATTTCATTTCAAGCATGACAGACCGATATGCTCTCGGTCTTTACTCAAAAATCTTTTTCCCTTCGCCTCAATTTTAGCCCAAACAATTTTTATGCTCAACCATCTTGCGATACAACTATGAAGTCAATATCAGGTATACTGCAAATGCTACCGAAAATCGATCGCAAAACCTTTGCACCTTTTTTAGAACGATTAAAAATAATTTATTCGGCTATGGATAAAAAATATCAGGAAGCTGCTGATTATTATAATTTTCATTGTACGGGCTGCGATGACAGTTGCTGTTTTACCCGCTTCTATCATCATACTCTTTTGGAATACTTTTATATCATGGAAGGGTACCATACCCTTGTTAATGAGAAGAAGGTCGAGGTGAAGCACAGGGCTTTGGAAACATGTCGGAAAACCCGTGAGGCCGATGAAAAAGGGGTTCATGTCAGATTGATGTGCCCACTTAATGTTAACAATTTGTGTCTGATTTATACCTACCGGCCTATGATATGCAGATTGCATGGTATTCCCCACGTACTTCAGAGGCCCGGTCAGGCGGTATTGTATACTCCGGGTTGCGAGGTTTTTACCGAACAGTGTCAAGAAAAAAAGCCTTTCAAGTTTGACCGAACACCCTTTTACATAGAAATGGCCGAACTGGAAAAGGAGCTGAAACAGGTGGTCGGTAAGACGCAAAAGATAAAAATGACTGTGGCGCAGATTTTAGCAACCTTTTAAGGTCTTAATTTTAAGCACGTTAAATCTGGGTCAGCACGAAAAAAAAACCTGGACAATCCGAACATGGTCAAAGGACTAGGACACGGCTTTGTATAATAAAATGACCTTGCTCTGGGCAGAGGTAAAGTCCGCACTGTTAAAAAAATCCGGACTGATGATGTGGCATTGCTGAAGTTCGGTTTTGATTGGGTCAAATTTTACATCTGGGGGATTAAAACCAAATCTTTCAGACTGAGATAGCGAATATCCACAAGTAATGAGAAAACTACTTTTTCTTTTGATTGTTTTTCTGCCTGCAACAGGCTGGAGTGCTAATTTTCACTATGCGCTTGATGTTCAAATAAACACCCATGAACGGAAAATCACCGGCACTGCCCGTATTAAAGCTTATACCGATATAAAAATAGGTCTGTGTGTTCGTAATCTGCATGAGCTGAAAGTGGATGGGGTCGCTAATGTTACGGCCGCCGATGACAACATCAATCTGTCTGTGCCAGGCGGCAAAGAAATAATTATAAGTTATAAGGCCCTGTTCAACCAAAAGGGTACGAATTTCATCGACAAAGAAAATGTGTTTTTAGTCGACAACTGGTATCCACATCCGAATGTTCTGGTTGAGTATGATCTTACCGTAACTTTACCGGAAAATTTTATAGCCACCTCAGAATCTGAATCCGTAACCATCCAAAAACATGGAAAAACAAAAACATTTGATTTTAAGTTCAATCACCCATTGGACAGTTTACATCTGGCTGCTTCAACCCGGTATGTTCTGCAAAAAGACCGATATAACAATATCTCAATAGAATCTTATTTCTTTAAAGAAGATGCTCAGCTTGCAGATACGTATATTGCTTATACTAAAAAATATCTGGCAATGTACGAAAATATGCTCACATCGTATCCATACAAGCGTTTTGCTATTGTAGAAAATATTTTCCCCACAGGCTATTCAATGCCGACTTTTTCCCTGCTGGGTAAGCAGGTGGTTAATTTGCCGTTTATCGTCAAGACATCCTTGGGACATGAAATTTTACATCAATGGTTTGGCAACTCCATTTATATCGATTTTACATTCGGCAATTGGGCGGAAGGAATCACAACTTATTTTGCGGATTATCATTATGCCGCTCTTGATGGCAAAGACACGGCCTATCGCAAACAAATCCTGGTGGATTACGATGCCTATGTAAATGCCGGCAATGCGATTTCTGTGTGTGATTTTTTCAGCAGACGGAATAAAGCCCAAAGCACCATAGGCTACGGAAAATCAGCAATGTTTTTTCATGGGTTACGAGAACTCTATGGTGAGGATTCGTTTTTTGCAGCCATACGGGAATTCATCTATGAAAATAGCTTTCGCAAAGCTTCCTGGCACGATATACAGCGCGCTTTTGAAAAAGTAACCGGAAAAAAACTGAATACATACTTCGGGTACTGGCTCAGCCGGAAAGATATCCCCCGGCTTGAAGTAAAAAATGCTAAGTTGCGTGTTGAGCAGGGACAAATTAAGCTAAACTTCGAACTATTACAAAAAGGAGAAGTTTATCCACTGATTATCCCCGTATCCTTATACACCGACACTGGTGAAAATATGCAATTTATCCATGTGAATAAATCTCAAGAAAAGGTCAGTCTTTTTATGGATGAGATGCCCAATAAGGCTGTCATTGATGAAAACTACGCAATTATGCGACACTTAGCATCCGAAGAAATTCCTCCGGTTTTGGCCGGCATTATGGGCAAACAACAGTTGACTGTGGTTGTTTCATCCGGACAACGGTGCATATATCAACCGATTATTGACGCTCTTGGGATTGAAAATATTACTTATGTAACTCCGGGTAACATCACATTTCGTAAAATCAAAGAAAATTCGTTTCTGATTGCAGGTTACGATAATACTACTGTAAATATGCTGTTCGGAAAACAGGCCATTCCAAAAGACGGTGTGCGTATAAAAATTAATAAAAATCCATACAATGCATCGGAGTGCATTGCTTTGTTACATGCTAAAAACAAAACAGAAGCTCAAGCGGTGCAGCGCAAAATACCGCATTACGGCAAATACACCGAGCTGGCATTTAAAAACGGGCGGAACACTTACAAAACTATTGTCCAAGCAGATAACGGTATCCCGGTGCTGTTACGTCCGGCGCCCCGGGTTCTAAAGCCCCATATGCTTACAACCGTAGACAGTATTATTCCATGTCTTACAGCATCCCGCATTATTTACATAGGGGAAAGGCACGACCGGTTCGCCCACCATATTAACCAGCTGCAGATCATTAAAAAGATGCATAAGGCCGGATATAAACTGGCTGTGGGTATGGAAATGTTCCAAAAGCCTTTTCAATCGGTGGTGAACGACTATCTGGCCGGGAGGATCGATGAGCATACATTTTTGGAAAAGACTGAATATTTCAGCAGGTGGCGGTACGATTATAATTTGTATAAACCGATTATCGATTATCTCAAACAACAAAACTTGCCCCTTGTCGCCCTTAACATTCACGGTGATATCAGCCGTAAAGTTGCTCGTGAAGGCATATATAGTCTATCAGATAATGAGAACAACCAACTTCCCGGTTCAATGGATTTTTCAAATGAACGCTACAGGAGGGATTTGAAGGAGGTGTTCCCTTTGCACAAGGAACAAGGGGAGTTAAAAGATTTTAGTTACTTTTTACAAGCGCAAATTCTATGGGATGAAGCCATGTCGGAATCTGCCCAGAAATTCCTAACAGACAATCCTGAAAGCAAACTGGTGATACTGGCGGGAAATGGTCACGTTAGACATAAATATGGAATTCCTGAACGTCTTTATCGGAGAAACCACGAACCTTTTACGGTTGTTGTGCAGGACGAAGAAATTGAAGACGGAATTGCTGACTATGTACTTATTACCACAAAATTAGAGGGGGAAAAATCCCCTCGACTGGGTGTAATCGTTGAAGAAAAAGACCATGACCTCGAAGTCATGAGTATAAGTCATAATAGCCCTGCCAAAAAAGCAGGATTACAGGAAGGTGATGTTATTCAAATGGTTGCGGGGCGGTCAATACAATCGCTGGCAGACTTAAAACTCGCGCTGTTTTACAGCAAGATCGGAAGCCGGCTCAAGATTCAGATTGAAAGGGCGGGTAAGAACCTGGATAAAGAGATTGAATTGTTCCATCATTCCCCCAGAAAAAAATAACCGGTTTTGTGTTTCTAAGCCTCTATCTACATGAGATTCTGTTTTTCCTGATAGTCTTTATAACGGCATACTCTTTCATAAGACTGCTCAATAAGAAAAATGACTATGGGGATGATGAATTCGAAAATATTAAGTTTCAATATAGAAAAACATGAAACAACATTTCTCCTATACTCCTAGTTTGCTTCTATGGTTCTCCCAATACTAACATCGCCTCCACTACAATATAGTGTATTATATTTTACTTGACATACAACATATATTATGCGAGTCTTAAATGTCGGTTTTTCTATCTCGCCCCGGGGATAGGAAATATTGAGAACTTAGGGGCTTCGTCCCAATTGGAATGATGGGTGAGCTTGTCCTGAACGAAGTTGAAGGAAAGGAGTTTTTTTACAATTTAAATGGTTTATTTTCCACTTTTATCCCCAATATTCCAGTATTCCATTCCAATGGGACAAACAGGTTTCCATTAAAAGACTATTGATTTCATATAGTTGTAGAAATTCCGAGACGTTTTAATTATTGGTCGGCCATTAGATAAATAAAAAGAAGACGTATGGCTGAAAAACCCACAAAAAAGGGGATTGATTTTCACGATCAAGGGCAAACGGCTCAAGAACTTCAAGCTATCAAGGCTGTAATCGCTTCGTTTATTATGGCCGCTAAAAATTATGCCATGTATCCTGAAAGTCACGCAACCTGCCAAAACTCCCTCCAAGCTGTCAAGTTCTGTATAGATGCTTTCATAGAAAATTATGGTGATCTTAGATTCGATGTAGAAAAGGATCGGCTTCTTTTTCAGAGTGAGATGGTTCAACAGGATGATCCCAAAACAGTAAAATTGGCCTTTCCCTTGTTTCGAGACGGCATCCAGTGGCTGGAGTTTAAGCAAGGACTCGAACTATGGGAAATCTCTGGTTTTTTGAAAATTCACAATCAATACGGAATATTACAGAAAGAGGCCAAAGGAGATCTTGTAACCGCCTTGTGGGAAATGGATTTTCCGCATTTGCAGTACGCGGCTATGGATGTCCTATGGAAGGCTGAAACAGTAACAGATTTTTCCACTTTCAGAGTGACGGACGATGAGAAACAGGCTACAGCTGGACATGAAATTGAGCACGAAAGGTTGCATGACACGGTTATGCAGGAGCAGGTGGATGATGAGCAGGGCTTGGCCAATACCGAAAGGGACCCGAACGCTGGTGTTGACATGCTCCTTTCGACCATGGACACAACGATCTGGCAACTGACCCAGGAAGAGTCCCAGAAGCTAAAGGAAATGGTTGCCGAGGAAGAAAGCCAAAGCGGAACACAAGACGTGCTTGACGTTCTAGAGGTTATTCTCCAAGCCCAAAACGAACCGGAGGACTACTCAATCATTCTTGAATTTATAAAGAAGGAATTCAAGAACACGCTTGCTCAAGGGGAATTTCAGATGGCTCTCGATTTTATAGAAAACTTACAAAAGAGTTATCAATCTTGCAAAATCGAGAAACCTTGGGCTCAGCCTTTGTTGGGTCAGTTCTTCATTAATATTTCCGACCCTAAAGTGTTGGGTGTTCTCAAACAGGTTTTACCGACTATAAATAAACAACATGCTGAAAATGTAAAGGTTTTTAGGCGTTTGCTTCTTCGTTTCCCACCGGTGGCGATAACCGCTCTTGGTCCCCTATTACTGCAAAAATTATCCGTGTCTGTAGAACGACAGCTCATGGAAGTTATTGGATTGCTGGCACTAAAAGACATTTATCCGTTAATACAGTTGCTGGATCGACCGGAAGAGGTCTTGGTCAAAAAGCTCGTCTTTATTCTCGCGCACATCAAAGGTGAAAAAACCGAGCAAATCCTCCTCGAAATGACGCACCATGAATCGGACAGGGTGCGTCTGGAAGCGCTAAAGGCCTTAACCCGTCGGGATATCAATATGATCAAGAAGCTTTTTCATCTCATAGACGACCCTGTTCTCACAATTCGCCGACTGATGTGGAACTACTTGGAAAAGCACAAAAACCGGGAAACCGGGAATTTGATATTGAACTATCTTGACCATAAAAAAATCCGCCGTGACGACTATCAGCAGATCCTGAACTGTTACAAAACTCTGGTCCGTTGTGACTCCCGATATTTCGTTTCATTTTTACGCGAGTCCCTCCTTGGTCAAGGATGGGGCTTCAGTTTCGATAGTTCGCTACGGCGGCGGGGCGCCGCCCTGGCTTTGCTTGAACTGAACACAGAACAAGCAAAGGAGATCCTTGATCAAGCTTCAAAAAGCCTGTTTCCAAGTATTCGATCTGCCTATCGAAAAGCATTAAAAGTTCACAAATGAACCAGGAAACCAGATCATTACATGAGGACTTTATTAGGACTTTTTACAGACTGGTGCACATGACTAAGATCCATCAGGATAACAATCAGTTGCTGATGAAATGCATTGAGGATTTCAAGCAGGTTATAGGCCCGTTGTTAGTGGATGATGACAATATTACAATCCAGATCTCCCGCGAAAATATTTATCTGCAGGACAAGAAATTCCGCTACCGGCGTGAAATTGATAGTCTTATTAATAATCTGCTTCAATACTTGAAAAAGCGTAAACTCAAGGGAATTCGTTTTTCCACCGATATCCAAGATGCCTCAGACAAAGAGATTATCGCATTTAGCCGTACCTTGAATAACACCGAACAACAGACGAACCCCCTGAACTGGCTAGTACAACAGTTGGAAAACCAGGGTATTATATGGGCGGAAGTTATCCATGAACAAGATACGCCTCTTGAAGAGGAAACTCTTGGGACCGCCCCTCAAGATCAGGTACAGAATCGGAAGGATAAAACTCGAAAATCTTATTTTTACGCCCTTGACTCTTTAAAAGAGGTGGCTCAGAAAATTTCTTTCAAAAAAAAGGCAGGGGTTCGTAAATGTATCCGTGTGATCCAAAACATGGTAGATTTGGTAATGGAGGATGAGCCAGTTATCTTGGGACTCAGCACCATACGCGATTATGATGACTATACCTTTACACATTCGATAAACGTTGCAATACTCTCCATGTGTCTGGGACAGCGTATCGGTCTTTCGCGGAAGTCTTTGCACAGGCTGGGATTATGTGGACTTTTTCACGATCTGGGAAAACTGGATATACCCATTGAAATAATCCACCAGCCCGGGAAGCTGAGTCAGAACCAGTTTGAGGAGATAAAAAAACATACCATATACAGTGTCACCCAAATTATCAAATTACAGACCGACCGTGATCTCAAGGCAAAAATCCTGCTTCCCCCGTTTGAACACCACATGAAGTATGACCTTTCGGGATACCCCAAAACCAACCGTAAAAAACCCGTGAGTCTGTTTGGCCGGATCATAACCATTACAGACGTTTTCGATGCCATTACTTCTCCTCGAATATACCGAAATTCGGCTTTTAGCCCTGATCAGGCCCTTAATAGGATGCTGGGCGGCGCAGGAACGGATTTTGATCCGATCCTCCTTAAGATATTTATTAATATGCTTGGGGTCTATCCCATAGGTTCACTTTTAGAACTGGACACGGGAGAGTTAGCCCTGGTGATGGATACCGGGAAAAAAATCGACGGGGCACGTCCAATGGTCTTGCTGTTGGTCGCAGATGGTCAGGGAGGCTATACAAAGGATGGGGTGGCGGATCTAACTGAACGTGACACCCAATCAGGCGCATTCCGGCGAAACATTGTTAAAAGTATACATCCTTCTACCCGGGGAATTCAGCCCGCCGAGTTTCTTATTTAAAGCCTCAACATTTTCACAACATTCCTCAATTCGAGTTTGACCATATAAGTAAGCGATACATGGAGTTGTTTCCTCCCCTGGGCAAGTCTTTTACAGCCAAACTTAACAAACACGCTTAGGCCGGTCAGCATGTACGGGCCATAATCACGAAAACAACAGAGAAGATAATCTTGCCTGTCCCGAAACCCAACGATATACAATAACTTGGGGGTAATCAGAAAAATATTACTATATATCGTATTTTTACTTGAAAATTCTTTTTATTTAAGATAAAGGTTAATTAATGTTCTTAAATAGAAGAAAGGAGGAGATTTATGAGAGTTATTGCGAGTGCGAATCAAAAAGGAGGATGCGGTAAGACAACAACAGCCATTAACCTTTCATCTTCTTTATCTTTAAAAGGAAAGAGGGTATTGCTCATTGATCTTGATCCTCAAGCCCACGCAACCATGGGTTTGAATATAACGCCTTCCGATCGTAAGAAAAGCATCTATGATGTTATAACGCCAAAGGAAAATAAATCGTTAGGGATTAAGGATGTTTTGGTGCCTATTAAAGACAACTTTGACCTTGCTCCCTCAAGCCTGATCCTCAGTGTAGTCGAACAAGAGCTTTCGGGAATGGAGGGTAGGGAAGATAGGCTCTTTCAGGCTATTCAGGCACTCAAAGAACAATATGATTACATTGTAATTGATTGTCCCCCAAGCATTGGGCATCTTTGCTTTAATGCCCTTCGTGCCTGCGAAGAAGTGATTATCCCAATCGATATGAGCCTTTTTTCTCTTCGTGGTGTTGCCAAACTACTAGAGATCATCATCATGCTTAAGAACAAAATTGGCCATGATGTTAGATCTCGTGCTCTTATCACCATGTATGATCGCAGGACACGCTACTCCAGGATTGTGTTGGAGAAGGTTAAAGCGGAATTTGGGAACAATGTCTTTGAGACTGTGATTCGTTACAATATCCGCCTCAGGGAAACGGCAGATTGTGGCTTGCCTGTTGGAGATTATGATAAAAATGCCATTGGTCATAAGGATTACGAAAATTTGGCTGAGGAGGTTATTCGCCAAGAGGCGGCCAGGACGTACCCGGATCTCAATACCTTGAGCGTGACGGAAGATATTTTACAAAAGACCGAGGAATATATTGATATGTCCGTGAAATCACCTGAGATTGAGCAGCCAATTTCTGAGATGGAGGAATTTTCCCCTCATTCTCCTCAATCCAATTATTCACAGATGGTTGAAGCCATTGCCACCGAATCCACGAATTCTTTTTTAAACGATGAGGATGGATGGAAAGATAATAAATAACGACTTAATCAAAAAAGGGGGGGCCAAGGGGGCCGCACTCTAAATGGAAAACAAGAGCCTGGAAAGGGGTATAAAGGACAGAAGGGGTTTAGAGAGCATCTCAAACTTATTTTTGTCAACCAGTGAGAAGGCAAAGGAGAATTTGCAGCAGGCCGAAGATCAATGCGAGGTTGAAGAAACGGTGACCGTTTGTAAAAAACTTGCATTTCAACCTGATGAAAATGTTCAACAAAATATGATAAAAACCCTGTCCAAGCATCTAGAAGAAGGATATAATATAAAGCGTGTTGACCTCCAAAAAAATGAGGATATTTCAAAGCCCAGAGGCAGAATGCGCAGAGAGGAAGAAGTGATTATTTTTATAAAAGACCCCCTGCCTGGTTAGGTGATAATTGCAAATTTTGTGCATTTTATGGCAAAACTTTTTCCATTCTGCCACTAAGGCACCAAAGCACAAAGAAAGAATAATAAATATATCCTTTGTGTCTTAGTGCCTTTGTGGCAAATATTTTTGGTTCTCTCCGAGCCGGAGGCCGGTTTGTCCGGGTTAGGTTTTCTGAAAAACAACTTCACATTTTATATGCAGCAGTTTTGCCCTTAAGTGATGCTGACCGTTTTTAATGGAGCGACCAACCGGCTTCGCCATTAGATAACATATGATCGGTGTTGAAAATCTCCACAAAAGCTTTGGTTCTCAAATTCTCTTTGAGGGTGCCGGCTTTAAACTCAATCCAAAGGAACGAATTGGACTTGTCGGCCTCAATGGACACGGAAAAACAACCCTTTTTCGAATCATCATCGGTGAAGAGTCCCCGGACACCGGAACCATAAGCATACCCAAACATTACCGCATCGGTTACGTTCGGCAGAACCTTGATTTTACGAAAGATACAGTCCTCAAAGAGGTTATGACCGGGCTGGCATCCCAGGAACAGGACCATTACTGGAAGGTTGAAAAAGTTTTAATGGGCCTGGGTTTCAACAAAGACGACATGCAATGCCACCCCTTTGATTTTTCCGGGGGATTCCAGGTTCGACTGAACCTTGCCAAAGTGCTGGTTTCCGAACCGGATCTATTACTTTTGGACGAACCCACCAACTACCTCGACATAACCTCCATTCGCTGGGTGGAACGCTTTTTGATGAACTGGCCCCGTGAAATGATGCTCATCACCCATAACAGGGGGCTTATGGACAAACTTGTCACTCACACCATGGGAATATACCGCAAAAAGGTGCGTAAACTCCCTGGAAATACAGAAAAGTTTTACGCTCAGATCGCCCTGGAAGAAGAGGTTCATGAAAAGACCCGAATTAAAGATGAGCGACGCCGCAGGGAAATCGAACAGTTTATTGCGCGGTTCAGGGCCAAGGCCAGACTTGCCAATCTGGTGCAGTCACGAATTAAAACCCTGGCCAAAACAGGGAAAAAAGAAAAACTGGAGAAGCTCAAGACCCTTGATTTTGCGTTCAGAAGCAGCCCTTTTCTCGGCAAGCACGTCTTGAGCGCCAGGGATTTATCCTTTTCTTATGACTCCCGCAAGCCGTTAATAAAAAACTTTAACATTGCCATCAGGGCAGGAGAACGTATATGCGTTGTCGGAAAAAACGGTAAAGGTAAAACCACGCTCTTAAGACTACTGGCCGGCGTACTCAGGCCGCAAAGCGGCGATATCGTCTTAAACCCCGTTGTCCGGAAAGGTTTTTTTGAACAGACCAATATCCAAAGCCTGGTCCATACCCGAACCGTTGAAGAGGAAATTCTTTATTCGCATTCAGGTGTCGATCGTCAGCAGGCGCGCAATATCTGCGGCGCCATGCTGTTTGAAGGCGATAAGGCCTTAAAAAAAATTGGCGTGCTCTCCGGCGGTGAAAAAAGTAGGGTGCTGCTCGGTAAGCTTCTGGCGACACCGACAAACCTGCTGCTGCTGGATGAGCCCACCAACCATCTCGATCTGGAATCGTGTGATGCCCTGCTGGCCGCCATCGACAGTTTTGACGGGACGGTGGTTATGGTCACTCACAACGAAATGTTTTTAAAAACCCTTGCCGAACGTTTGATTATATTTCAGAATGACGAAATCTTTCTATTCGAAGGTGCTTACCAGCGGTTTCTGGAAAAAGGCGGGTGGAAAGATGAAGAAGATGTTCTGATATCCGGTCCCGGGAAAACTAAAAAGGACAACACCCGGATAAAGCTGTCCAAAAAAGAGATAAGGCATCGGCGCTCGGAATGTATTACCGAACGCGCCAGGATCCTCAAGCCTTTGGAGAAGCGTCTCCAACGGACCGAAGACTATATTGAAAAACATGAAAAAACGCTCGCTGAACTTCATGATGACATGCAAAAGGCCACACAGGCCGGTGACGGTAACAGAATAACGGAGCTTTCAAAGTCGATGCATCGTTGCCACGCCGACATCGAAAAACTTTATGATGAACTTGTGAAATTTTCGGTTGTTTTAGAAGCACAAAAGGCTATTTTTGAAGAAAAATTGGAAAGGATAGAATCCGATTAAAAGAACCATTCCAAGTTTCGATAAGACCCGATGTATCAAGTGCTGATTGAGTGATAACGTACTTGCAAGTCATTCATAGATACCCGAAAAGTACTTTTTATTTGATTCTCGATATTTCGTTCATATAATGGGCTATGTTATTTGGGTTAACATACCGGATCGGCTGTTTCTGAGAAAGTGAAGACAACTTGGCCCATGCTGCCACGATGTAGTATGTTTTGACAAAACGAAAATACTTGACACAAAAACTCTTTTGTAATTAAATTTAAAAGATATGAAGAATGCGTCGATTACGCCAATTTAGATTATTTTACCAGCCGAATATTGCATTTCAAAATTAAATTCGAAATTTTCGGTGTTGATGCAGCCTGATTTTCCTATTAATGACGGCGTCGAATTGTAACCCAAGGGATATGGTTGGATATTAAGAGGAGTAACATGATTAAGTGGCCAATTCAACGATTTCATGGTTTGCGGAAGGGAATCCCTCTATTCTTGATTATCTGCCTTGCATTAGCTGTCAGCCGATGTGGAACTGCCGAGGAAAAGCCCCTTTTTGTTCAGAGTTCACTTCCATATTCGGAAGATGCACTTGAACCCTATATCTCCGCAAAAACCATGAACCTTCACTACGGCAAACATTATGCCGGGTATGTGACCACGGCCAACCGCTTGTTCAAGGGCAGCGCCTTCCGGGATAAAACCGTTGTGGAGGTCATCCATCTCACCGCGGACAAAAAAGAATACTTTGACCTTTTTAATAATGCCGCACAAGCTTGGAACCATGCTTTCTTCTGGCAATGCATGAAACCGGGTGGCGGTGGGTTACCAAATGGCAAGCTGGCAAAGAAAATCGAAGACTCCTTCGGAAGTTTTGATACGTTCAAGAAGGATTTTCTGGCGGCATCCAAAGGTCAGTTTGGCAGCGGATGGGTGTGGTTAGTCCTGGACCGTGACACACTGAAAGTGGTGACAACTGCAAATGCGGATACACCCCTTGCTCACGAACTGAAACCGGTTTTTACCGTTGACGTCTGGGAACATGCTTACTATTTGGACTATCAGAACCGGCGTACCGATTTTGTTGAGACGGTACTCGATAAACTGGTGAACTGGGATTTTGTTGCGTCCCAACTGGAACTCCATCATAAGACCCCATAAGCCATATATCCGATTGCAATCTGAATTTAAACGATTATCTTACCTGTCCGCACTTTATATGTAAAGGAGTTCTGTATGAGCCTTAAACAAGATATAGATAACTTAAAAGAACAATCCAGCAAAAGCATCCCACAAGAAACACTAAATATAATGTCCGCCGATACCGAACGCCTCAGTAAATCCGGTATTATCGACCATAGTCTCAAGGCCGGAGATAACGTCCCATTCTTCTCGCTACCCAACGCAAAGGGCGAGCTGATCTCTTCGTCTTATCTGCTGACCAAAGGGCCGCTTGTATTGAGTTTTTACCGCGGCGGCTGGTGACCGTACTGTAACTTAGAGCTGCGGGCCTTGCAGCTTGAATTGCCTGACATCGAATCTTTGGGCGCGCAACTGGTCGCCATCTCACCCAATTTGCCCGATAAGTCGCTGTCGACCGTGGAGAAAAACCATATCGCCTTTGAGGTGCTTAGCGACGTCGGTAATCATGCGGCACGAGACTTCGGCCTGGTTTTCACTCTGTCAGAGGAGCTTCGTCCGATCTACGCAAGTTTCGGTATCGACATCCCCGCTTTCAATGGTGATCATACCTTTGAGTTGCCTATGCCGGCAACCTATGTAATTGCTACTGACGGCACCATCACGTATGCTTTTGTTGATCCTGATTACACAAAGCGACTGGAACCGTCGGAAATCGTAAAAGTTCTCAAAAATATGACCGTTGAAAAATGACCAACTGAAATCTTAA
>JAYEFV010000089.1:0-4932 GCA_034658755.1 Thermodesulfobacteriota bacterium
CAAATTTTTTACGGAGCTTTTGTCTATGACACTTAATCTGGTCTATTTTGTTATCGGTCTGTTGATGCTCTATTATGGTGCCAACTGGCTTGTAAAAGGATCTTCGAGCCTGGCTCGCAATCTCGGTTTGACACCGCTTGTTATCGGTTTAACTGTAGTTGCATTTGGCACTTCGGCGCCTGAACTGTTTATCAGTGTTGTATCTTCGATTAAAAATAAAAGCATGATCGCCGTAGGAAATGTTGTGGGAAGTAACATTTGCAACATTGCCCTTGTTCTGGGTTTGGCCTCACTAATACATCCGACAACGAGCAATCGTTCGGTGTGCCGCCGGGACATTCCGATCATGATCGGCATATCGATATATCTTTTGCTGATCTCTTTTGACTCGAAAATCGGAAGATTCGAAGGTGCATCACTTTTCGGTGGGATTATCTTATATACATGCTTCAATTATTATATTGCCGTTAAAGAATCCCGGCGGGAGTTCCAAAGGGATAGTGTTGCTTTTGCACATGCCGTGGAAGAAATCGAATATGTAACTTCCAAATCCCGGCAGGTTATATGTATCACGGCGGGAATCATTGGCGTGGTCGTGGGTGCGGAAATTCTTATTGATTCGGCTGTTGCTATCATGAAAGTATTCAACGTCAGTGAAAAATTCATTGGCCTGACCATTGTAGCACTGGGAACTTCGCTTCCGGAGCTTGCCACTTCTGTTGTTGCCGCATTGAGAAAAGAGATGGATATCAGCATCGGCAACCTTGTGGGGAGCAATGTTTTCAACATACTAAGCGTGCTCGGAGCGGCCTCTTTGATCAGACCTATTCCTATTCCAGGCGGCTTTATTCATAGCGGTCTTCTCGTCGATTACCTAGTGATGATATTCGTGGGTTTTCTGCCATGGCTGATGATGAAAAAGGATTACACTATAACACGCAAAGATGGTGTGATTCTCCTGATCTGCTATGCAGGATATTTGGCTTATCTGATACTAAAAGCATAGTATCTAACCTGATGGTTACCTGCTGCAGAACCTTAAGATCCTGTTTGATATCTGGTTACCTTTCCACTCAAATACATGGTCGGCCTGGCATAGCTCTTTTGATTTGAACGCCAACAGGTTGGGTTTTATTTAAAGTTGTAATGCTTTTTTACCGGCGCCTTAATATCCCAGATACAGGATAACCCTTTTGGAAATGTAACAAAATCTCCCTTCCCGAATTCCACCTTATTGCCGTCTTTTGTTTCAACAATAACTTTGCCTTCCAATAGATAGCATTCTTCAGTACTATCATAATGCCAGTCGAAGCGAGAAATTTCTTTTTCCCATATGGGCCAGGATAAAATATCTTTTGTTTCAAGATCCTTATTTGTTGGTTTTTTAATTTCGATTTTCATATTTTGCTCCTTTCAATGGATCAACATGTCAAGTGAAAGCATGCACCGCCTCGTTTTTTTGATTTATTAGCATAAGTAGTAGCTAAAGGCAACTCGTATATCCTGTTAATTTTTAGACCCTTAATTGGTTTTTCAAATATATTTCAGTTGATAAAAACATAGAATATGATATGAACTTAGGGGCTTCGCCCCAATTGGAATAATGGAATGATGGAGTAATGGAATGATGGGTGAGCTTGTCCTGAACGAAGTTGAAGGAAAGGAGTTTTTTTATAATTTAAATGGTTTATTTTCCGATCTTATCCCCAATATTCCAGTATTCCATTCCGACGTCACAAACAGGTTGCCATTAAAAGGCCTGTGATTTCAAAGAGTTGTAGAAATTCCGAGACGTTTAATTAGAATCATCCGGGATAGAGGTGGATAACAATGATAATTGATTTTCATACGCATATTTTCCCCAAAGCCATACGTGAAAACAGACAAAATTATTTTCCCAATGAATCTGCATTCAAGCTGTTATACAGTTCACCCGGATCAAAACTTGTGGGTGCAACAGAGATCGTCGCTTCAATGGATGACCAGGGTGTCGATAAATCGGTTGTGTTTGGTTTTCCATGGAAAACAAAGGAAACATTTCAATCACAAAATGACTACATCATGCAAGTCGTGGCCAGATACCCTGATCGGCTTATGGGTTTGTGCTGTTTTGATCCATTTCATAGGGAAGCTGTTCCGGAAGCTGTGCGTTGTATAGAAGGGGGGCTTTCGGGTATCGGAGAAATTGCTTTCTATGAATCCGGAATTGATGACACCGCTCTGGACAAATTGGCCCCGCTCATGGAAATCTGTCGTGACAGGGACTTGCCTTTTTTGATCCATACCAATGAACCGGTGGGACACATATATCCGGGCAAAACGCCGAATACCCTGAAACAGATTTACGATCTTATCAAGAAATTTCCGGAAAATAAAATCGTTCTGGCTCACTGGGGCGGCGGGGTTTTCTTTTTCAATCTTTTAAAAAAGGATGTAAAAGAACGCCTTGAAAATGTATATTTTGATACGGCAGCATCTCCGTTTCTTTATGATCCCCAAATATACCGGTATGCAAAAGAGATTGCCGGTCTGGACAAAATTCTTTTTGGCAGTGACTTTCCGCTGTTAAAGCCTGCAAGATATTTCAAGGAACTCGAAAAAACCGGGCTGTCACAAGATGAGATCGACTCTATTTGCGGACGGAACGCTGCAAGACTGCTTAAGCTGTAATAAGACCGAATTTGGGATCCTAACCCGGACGAGCCAGCCTACGGCTCGGAGAGAACCAAGAAATATTTGCCACCAAGTCACAAAGACACCATCCGGGCCGTAGGCAAAGGATTTTATTTTGTTATTCTTTCTTAAAGAGTGTTAAAATCATTGTAGTATTTAAATTTTTATCAATGGGTTAAATAGCAGAAAGGTCCGAAAATAACTCAGAAATAAACAATTGCAGATGTATACTTCAGTATGTCGGGATTCCAGTATCATTATGCTATTTTTGAATCGTGGCTGGCCTGAATATGTCAACAATACCAAATGAATGTTTCACTCCCTTGTAAGGGAACAATGCAGCTGTCCAGGTAAACTAGGGTCGTTTTGTAAGAAAGTGAAGAATGTCGATTCCATTCTCCATTTTTTGGTTTCGGGAGCAGACACAACATGTTGGAGTTGACCCAGATCCCAAAATGGGACCGCCGCCGGGCGATAGCTGCTATCTATAAAACGCACGTATCATGCCCAAAAAAAACGTGTGATATCGTTTTTTCAATAGGGGCGAATCCATTTGACAGGGTTTGCCCTTTGATTTTTTGTGGATTTTTAAATATGTGTAATCAACACTAATTGGCGTTGGGTTGTAGTTATGGCAAGAGTCCCAAATTCAGATGAAAATTGCAACTTGTAGTCAGCGGTGAAATCTGATTAACTAAAATAGATAACTATCCGATGGCAAACATGATTCTCAGGCTGACAAAATTAAAACTTAAATACAATGTGATTTTTTGGAGGCTTTCTAATGGCAAAGAGTAAAGCAGCAAAGCTTTGGTTCGTTAACATCATATCCTTTATTCTTTTTTCAGTATTAACCGTTACAGGGTTGTTAAACTGGCTGGCACTCCCACGCGGATATCGAGCCAAAGAGAGCATCTTGATTTCCTTCAGGCATTTTCTTCGGGAAGTGCACGAATGGACTGCATTGTTTTTCATCATAATCATATTTGTTCATTTAATATTGCATTGGGCTTATATAAAAACCAAATTTAAAAAATATGGCATAATGAAATAATTAACTGGGATTTGCTTCTTTTGTAGAAATTATTTGGCAGCCATCCGGATATGATTACTGGTTTTAAATTATATGGAGTAGCAAAATCAAATTTTAAACTTCACAAATGGATTTGGGATTTGAGGTCGGACCACGCTAAGTATCTTAAAAATTGTTAAAAAAGCTCTCAAAGTTACCGTTTTTTGTTCTTAAACATGCTATTTGGGGTAAAAAATATCAGGTCTAAGGATTTTTTTTGAAATACTATTTAGCTTAAAAGGTCCTTTTTGGGGTCAAAAAGAGTCGTTTAAGACAATTTTAAGCCCTGTCTTAAACCTCCTTTCCTGTTATTATAGTTGGTTACCGCGGTCCGACTCCAAATGCGACCAAATGCGCAAATGCGCCAAACATCGTTGCCAGCCCGCCAATAACGACCATGATAAAAGAAACAATGGAAATAAACTCTCGCACTTTCCTGACCCCCTTTCAATCTCGATATCCAATAATGAGACTGGTTAGTTATGACTCAAGATTAATATCATGTTACGATATTAAGGTGTAAGGTAATGTCTTCACAGTTAACCACATTATGATCCTTAATCTCAATTTAATTCGAAACGCAGTTTTTTAAAAAAAATTACTTGAGATGGTACGGTGGCAATACTAAACTGACTGACGGTCAGTCGCTAAATAGTGAAGAATTCACGCAAGCAGGGTTTGGCCTTGATTTTCCCCTTGGAAGGGGGCCGGCGCTTGCTAGGGCTGGAAACTTGGAGAGAACTGATGTCACGACTTGATAAAGAAGGGGACCATGCGGGCCAGAGGACTACGTGGGTGGGGGCGATTACCAACGCTTTGCTCATAGTGTTAAAGCTCGTTGCGGGAATACTTGGTCATAGCCAGGCCCTCATAGCGGATGCGGTCCACTCGGTTTCCGATCTCTGCACCGACGCCATAGTACTGCTCTGTCTCAGGCTTGGCCGAAAGGCTCCCGATGAGGAACACCATTTTGGTCATGCCCGCATCAAGACCTTAGCGTCTGCCATTGTGGGGCTGGCCCTGATCGCCACGGCCTTGTATCTGGGGATTGATGCTGCCTTGAATGTCTATCGTCATACTGAATACCACCCCACTAATCTGGCCCTGATAGGGGCGGGTGTTTCTATCGCTTTAAAGGAAGCGCTCTATCATTATACGGTACGCACCGGGCGGCGCATTAAAAGCCA
>JAYEFV010000090.1:0-4929 GCA_034658755.1 Thermodesulfobacteriota bacterium
GCCGGGCAACTGATTCACTGATGTTGTATGGACTTTTGGACAGTTCTTGTGCGGTATGGTAATCGAGCTCCGCTCTTTTTAGAAGCTGATCCAGATATATGCCACTTTTTAACGGTCTTGTCCCTTGATTGACCAAATAATCGTTTATCTTTTTGGCAGGCTTTATCACGGTTCCTTTTATTCTTTTAATCTCTTTGGCAATCTGCTTTTTGCGTTCATTGACATCTTTTAATGTATCATGATCGATTAGGCCAAATTCATGACCGGTTTCCATTAACCTCAGATCCGCATTATCCTCCCGCAACATAAGCCTGTATTCCGCTCGCGACGTAAACATGCGATACGGTTCGCGTGTGCCCCTTGTAACAAGATCATCTATCATG
The DNA here is from genome assembly GCA_034658755.1 of Thermodesulfobacteriota bacterium. GTDB lineage: Bacteria > Desulfobacterota > Desulfobacteria > Desulfobacterales > UBA11574 > S5133MH16. The sequence goes on from JAYEFV010000090.1 coordinate 384, forward strand.
ACCGCCATATACGCCTGGGATCTGTCGATAATGAACGGCGGCCTTCCCTGGATCTTGCAAGCGGCATTAATCCCTGACCATATCCCCTGGGCAGCTGCTTCTTCATAACCCGATGTTCCGTTAATCTGACCGGCCATATAAAGCCCTGGAATCAGCTTTGTTTCAAGGGTGGGCTTGAGCTGGACAGGATTAACATAGTCGTATTCTATGGCGTATGCAGGCCTCATGATCTCAGCCGCTTCCAATCCTTTGACGGATCTGACAAACTGAATCTGAATTTCCATGGGAAGGCTGTTCCCCAGGCCGCTGGCATAAACCTCATCGGTATCAAGTCCTTCGGGCTCAAGGATTACCTGGTGCCTTTCCTTATCAGGAAACCTGACTATCTTATCTTCAAACGAGGGGCAGTAGCGGGCCGAAACTCCTTTGATCATGCCGCCATACAAGGCTGAGCGTTTAAGGTTTTTTTTCACGATCTGGTGGCTTTTCTGGTTAGTATGCCCGATATAGCTTTGGATCTGTGGATTGTTAATCTTTTTGGTAAAAAACGAAAACGGTTTTGGCTCCTCTTCCGACCCATGTTCTGTGAATTTGCTAAAATCGATACTTGATTTTTTCAGTCTGGGCGGTGTACCTGTCTTCATTCTTCCAAGCTCAAATCCCAGCTCTTTCAGGTGAGCAGGAAGACCATATGATGCAAACTCGCCAGCCCTGCCGGCCTGGAATGAATTGAACCCTATGTGGACCAGACCGCTTAAAAAGGTTCCTGTGGCCAGCACAACCGCATCGGCCCGATATCCGAAACCGGTTTGATCTTCCACACCGGCGATCCTGTTGTTCTCGACAACAAGTCGCTCAACCATGGCCTGTTTGAGGTCCAAGTTGGACTGTTTTTCAATGACAGCCTTCATAGCCATATGATAACGAATCTTATCGTTTTGCGTGCGCGAAGATTGGACGGCAGGACCCTTTTTTGTGTTCAGTGTTCTATATTGAATGGCTGTTTTATCCGTAATCTTCGCCATTTCACCGCCCAGGGCATCTATTTCTTTTACAAGCTGTCCCTTTGCCATACCCCCGATGGACGGGCTGCAAGGCATTGCAGCCACCTTGTCCAGATCTATGGCCATAAGAAGTACGCGGCATCCCATTCTCGCTGCTGCAAGTGCAGCCTCACATCCGGCATGACCTGCACCGACAACAATAATGTCGTATTTTTTTCGGTAGAAAACCATAATCAAAGATGTTTCCGTTAAATTATTTTACAATCTTTCCTCAAAGAAGTATATATTATAAAAATAATCATTAATTAGCCAGAAATAATTTCACCGGGAAATTTTCTTATCCATACCGAAACCAAAAATATTTGCCACAAAGGCACTAAGACACAAAGGATATATTTATTATTCTTTCTTCGTGCCTTGGTGCCTTAGTGGCAGAATGGAAAAAGTTTTGCTGCAAAACTCACAATATTGATCCTAAAGAAACCAATAACATGCATAAAAGATATAATGATTTTAACACGTATCTGAGAGGTATCTTTGATTGCAGAGTTCAAAAAATAACCATTGATGCCGGTCTTTCCTGTCCAAACAGGGACGGTACGATTTCAACAGGAGGATGTATATACTGCAACGCCCGGGGATCCGGAACCGGCGCCCAGGCAAAAGGGCTTTCTGTGACCGATCAGATCATTCAAGGTAAAAAAGCTCTTTCAAAGCGTTATAAAGCAAAAAAATTCATTGCCTATTTCCAATCATTTTCAAATACTTATGCTCCTTTTGATAGGCTTAAAATTCTTTATGAGCAGGCCCTTGCTATAGAAGATGTGGTCGGTTTATCCATCGGCACAAGACCTGATTGTGTGAATGAACAGATTTTGGAGCTTCTGCAAAGTTATGTAAAAAAATACCTTGTCTGGATCGAATACGGCCTGCAATCTGCCAATGATGCAACACTTGCCTTTATCAATCGCGGGCATGACGTTAAATGTTTTAAAAAAGCAGTCCTTGCCACGAAAAACAGGGGGATCAAAATATGTGCCCATGTTATTCTCGGTCTTCCCAACGAAAAAAAAGCCCACGTACTTGAAACAGCCAAGGCTGTCTCAGACATGGAAATAGACGGCATAAAAATCCACCTTCTCTATGTTATCAGGGGTACAAAGCTTGATAAGCTCTACTCAGCAGGCGAATACAGGTGCCTTGAACAGCAGGAATATGCAGACCTTGTCTGTGATTTTCTGGAACATATTCCGAAAGATATGGTTATTCAACGACTCACCGGGGATCCACACCCTGAAGAACTTGTCGCACCCATGTGGGCCCTTAAAAAAACAGAGAACATGGCCTTGATAAAAAAAACTCTGGGCAAAAGGGATACCTGGCAGGGTAAGTTTGCGGTTATGAAAAAAGAAAGGAGAATCAGCCATGATGAAACGAATTGAAGTGTTTAAGGAGAGTGGTTTCGATTGCACCGCCAATATAAAGATCTGTACTGTATCAATCTTTTAAAGAGGATTGTTGCAATGGCCCGTCTGACGCATATTTCTGACTTTCTTGGTCTGCGAAAAAGTACGATCGGCCTATTGTGCATGGTCATTCTTGTCGGTATGGGAGAGCGGATGGCAGAGCGATTTTTACCGATTTACTTAATCGCTCTCGGTGGGGGCGCTTTGTCAATCGGCCTCCTTAATGGCCTCGACAATCTACTGTCGGCTCTCTATTCTTTTCCAGGAGGCTACCTTTCAGACCGCATCGGCACCAAACGAGCCCTGCTTGTCTTCAATATCGTTGCCATGTTCGGATTCCTTGTGGTCATACTGATTCCTGCATGGCAGGCTGTTTTAATAGGTGCCGTGTTTTTCCTGTCATGGACGGCAATTTCCTTGCCCGCAACCATGAGTCTTATTGCCAGAGTTTTGCCCATGAGCAAGCGAACTATGGGAGTTTCCATGCATTCTCTGGTGCGAAGAATCCCTATGGCGCTTGGACCGATTCTGGGAGGCCTGTGTATTGGTCTGTGGGGCGAACGTAATGGGGTCCGAATAGCCTTTGTTTGTGCCTTTCTGTTTTCTATGGTAGCAACAGTTTTGCAGCAAATTCTTATCGAAGACGACTCTTCACAAACATCTCACTGTAAAGAATCTACAGCACCGGAAAAGAATCCGTTGAAGCTTTTACGCTACATGAGTCCATCGCTCAAACGATTACTTATTTCAGATATTCTGGTCAGGTTTTGCGAACAGATTCCCTATGCTTTCGTTGTGGTGTGGTGCATGAAAACTATTGCAAAACCGGTTACCGCTTTCCAGTTCGGCATTTTAACAAGTATTGAAATGATAACAGCCATGCTCGTTTATATACCGGTGGCTTATTTAGCTGATAAGAGCACCAAAAAGCCTTTCGTTGTGATAACATTTATGTTTTTTACATTCTTTCCACTGGCACTTCTCTTTTGTCGGTCTTTTGGGTGGCTTGTGCTCGCATTCATCTTGCGCGGTTTTAAAGAGTTCGGTGAACCGACACGAAAAGCACTGATTATGGATCTTGCACCTGAAGACCGTAAAGCGGCCATGTTCGGCCTCTATTACCTCATGCGTGATATTGTTGTATCAGTAGCAGCCTTTGGCGGTGCCTTCCTGTGGCAGATTGGACCATCAACCAATTTTTTGGTTGCATTTTCATGTGGTATATTGGGCACAACTATATTCGCTCTTTGGGGAGAGGATTTGTCATAGCGGTAATATTTTTAAAGTGTTAAAGTGTTACAAAAAATATAGTTTCCGGGTTGCGGCGGCAAGCTTTTAAAATAAATCTGCGCAATGCTTTCGGCAAATCCGGAATCTTCTCGGATGGATCAGGGATATCTTGGGTGCGATGCATTTTCATCAGGAGGCTGGCGATCTTGCCTGGAAAAGGACTGTTACTTTTTTAGACAGAACCTATAAGTTTTAGTTACCAAGAAATCCAATCATCGATCCATTCATGAACTGCCCTGTATTCTTTACCTGTTCTTTCCGGGCTTATTTGAATGTGCTTTTCAATTTTCAATTTCAAGGGCCGATTCCAGCAGGGCATCAATTTTTGCCACCACCTGGTCATCTGTCCAGTGCTTTAACATAATCGCATTTGCAGGACATTCTGAAGCACAAATACCGCATCCCATGCATGCCGACGGAGGAATCTGGGATACACCCTCTTCATTAATAAACGGCGCACCATAAGGGCATACTCTGACGCAAACAAGGCAGGCTGCACAGATATCGGGTTGCACTACAGCTACTGCTGCTGAAGTTGTCAGCTTCTCTTTACAGATGATTTTCATGGCCTGTTGTCCGGCACTTTTGGCCATTGTTACGGTTTCTTCAATAAACCCGGGACTATGGGCCAACCCTGCCAGGAAAACACCGGAAGTGGCGAATTCAACCGGTTTTAATTTTACATGGGCTTCCAGGAAAAAACCCTCATCAGTAGTAGGAAGTTTGAGTAGACGGGCTATCTGTTTCGCGCCTTCATCAGGTCGAATCCCGGAACTTAACACCACC
>JAYEFV010000091.1:0-4896 GCA_034658755.1 Thermodesulfobacteriota bacterium
CCTTCTTTTACTTCCGTCAAATGATGATGAAGCGTATTGGTATCTTTAGACATTTTTTCTCCTTTGACAGATTGAGGAATTCCTGGCGATCCCCTTTCTCATCCAGATTGGTTGCCAGGTCTACAACTTCTTTAAATTATTAATTTTTTGTTAATCCTTTTGAGCCAATTGACATTTGAAGAATTGCTCTTGCCGCTCGCGGGTGAGTTAGTACAAGAATGGGAGCCAAGCTACTCTGGTATTGAGTAATATTATGTTTATAACAAGTTCTGCCTATTCTTAATATAAGAAGATTGGGATTTTGTGTCAAGGATGAAACTGTCGGATCAGCAGTTTTAATTGGGTCAATCCAAATTCGTGAAATAGAATTCATCAAGTAAAAAGCTACATTATGCATTGTGTCAGGAAGATCCGTATTTTTATTGAGAAAGGGATTTCCTTAGGAATAATGCAGGCTTCAGTAAGCCGGGCGGTTCAGCGCGGAGAAAAACTTGTTCTGGAAAATAGATATAGCTTGGAGGGATGAAGAATCACGAAAAATAATTGGGCCTATCCATATAGAGCGGCGACATGAATTTCAAGCGCCTATCTCTCGCCTGAGATTTATGTTGAATTTCTTCATCCGATTCCAGACCGTCACTCTCGACACACCGAGGATACGGGCAGCTTCCGACTGGTTACCCCCAGCCCTTTTAAGGGCGTCTAAAAGCTGCCTTTGCTTGATCTCATCACGGTTAACAGGAACAGATATAGGCCTCTCCTGGTCTTTTTGTCCCCATAAGATTTTAGGAGGGAGGTGATGAGGTTGGATTATGGAATCCTGACAGGTAACGAAGGCGTATTCGAAGGCGCTCTTCAATTCCCTTACATTCCCCGGCCAATGGTAACCCATCAATTTTGTCATCGCTTCTTCAGAAATGCCCTGAATGTCTTTCCCACTTTTCATTCGAATTCTCCTGAAGAAAGTTTCTGCAAGTAAGGGAATATCTTCCACCCGCTCTCTAAGGTGTGGAACGCTGATTGGTATCACATTAATCCTGTAGAAAAGATCCTCTCTGAAGAGCCCTTTTTCGACAAGTTCTTCTAGATTCTTATTTGTGGCGGAGATAATCCGTACGTCAACATGAATCGGCGTGTTTTCGCCCACTCGCTCAATCACCATTTCTTCCAGCACCCGCAGCAGCTTTACTTGTATGGACAAGGGTAGATCACCGATTTCATCCAGGAAGATGTCACCCCCTCGAGCAGCCTCAAACCGCCCCTTTCTGGTCCTATAGGCACCTGTGAAGGCCCCTTTGACATGACCAAACAGTTCACTCTCCAACAGGGATTCATTGAGGGCGGCGCAATTCACTTTCACAAAAGGCTTTCCTCTGCGAGCCCCGGTCTCATGGATAGCCTCCGCAACAAGTTCTTTCCCGGTTCCGCTTTCTCCAAAAATGATCACAGGTGCATCAGACTGTGTTGCACTAGCAATAAGGCTGAAGATTTTTTGCATTGAAGCGGAGGAACCTAAGATCCCATGAAAGCCGTCTTGTGAACGAATTTCACGCTGAAACGCTTCAATTTGGTGATCTTTTTGAATGATCTCAGTGATGTCTGTTAATGTCTCAACGGCACCGATGGTATTGCCATTGGAGTTATAGAGAAGAGAAGCATTTTTCAACACATGAACATAGCGTCCATCTTTCCTCTCCAGTGTGCACCTTCGCATCTTCAGACTGCCAGTCCTGAACAAAACACACCAGTGATCCCCGTTTTCGTCTCGAGCGATGTCGCAGATATCACAGTGCAATGCCGAGCAAGGACTGCCAATCAAATCCTCTCTAGAATAGCCCGTTATGGCTTCAAGTGCCCGATTAACAGAGAGGATGGTCCCGGCCCTGTCCACAACCATAAGGCCGTCCTGTATTGTATTGAACACCGTTTCCCAGTAGGCGCTCAGTTCCTGTTCAAACATAGTTGCTTCCTTAATTGCTATTTAACACATATTAAATAACATTTTAACACAACAAAGAAAATAAAAAAATGACACATATGGTATTCCAATCCTTTTATCCCAAACCTCTTGAATTTTAAGGTACTTAACAAATAACGAATTTTTTCCGCGTGTCTGCCCTTTTTGGCATGGATAATGCATTAAATATACAATGAAAGAATAAGAAAAACCCTTTTATAATGATGAGGAGGTTATCATGGAAGGCAACACACAAGTAAGAATAGACGACTATACTTATCTTTGTGGTCATACGCCAACCCGCCCCATCAAATATCTTAAGGACAGGGAAGGGTACGGATGGCTCTGCGATAATGAGGTTGAGCCTTTTCAAGACTTTCGGGAGCAGGGTTGCTGGCGTTGCGATGAAATGGCATTTCCCGCAGGAGGAAGATAATGCCTGCGAATGCTCGTAAAGCGCCTTTGCTGAAATAGATATAGGTTCAAGATAACCTGTCTGACAGCCTTATAATTTAACACACGTTAAACTAAGCTTAACAGTGTAAAGGTGATCAGGCAGAGAGACAAAGCGCCTAATTGCCCGGGAGTTGCAGTAGGTTACCAATGGAATCTGTCTTCTTCAAAAACACAAAATACAATAATCTAAGGATTTTCATTGCAATCCGTAGTTGACCACATTCTGGATCTAAGGGGCATGATAGTCCCTGTGACATTTTTAAACATTACGCAGGCACTTAGGGAAATCAAGCCAGGTGAAACCGTTGAAATCATTGGGAGTGATCCGGAAACCAAAAGGGATCTCTTCAAGATCTTGCGGACGTTTTCCTATGAGCTGTTGAACATCAATGAAAATGACGAAAAAACGGTGTATCGAGTGCGTTTGAGAAAAGGGAGCCCATCAGCATGAGGTGACCAGATGAAATACGGATTTCTGAACCGGTATCATTGATGTTAATCTGTTAGTTTTTTCATGGATTAAGTGTATGGAGAAACCACTCAAAATGTGCCAGCCGTTTCTGAGATATCCCGTAAACCTTTAATTAAGGAGGGAATCATGAAAAGAGAAACAATGAATTACGAATCCATTTTGAAGATTACTAAGGCAATCGCAATGTCCAGGGATCCCGAAGAAGTAACCTTGCTCATTGTGGAAAGCGTGAAGACCGCTTTGGAGGCCAAAGGGTGCGCTTTATTTCTTTTCAACCGAAAAACTGATGAACTTGAGGTAGCCGCTTTTTACGGCTTGAGCGACGAATATGTCAATAAGGGTCCGCTGAGCGCCATGCGCTCCATCGCCGACTCTTTAAAAGATGGACCGGTTGCCATTGAAGATGTGATGGATGACCCTCGAATCCAATACCCTGAGGAAGCAAAAAAAGAGGGAATTTCCTCGATTCTCTCTGTGCCTATAGTCGTGCGGCAGAACACCATAGGGGCATTGAGAGTATACTCTGCTGAGCCTTGGGAAGTAGCTTTAGAACAGGTGAACCTTGTTCAGGCTGTTGCTCAGATCGCCGGAATGGCGCTGGAGATGTCTCGACTTTATAAAGGCCTTAAGGATAGCATTGAAATACTAAAGGCTAAGCGAGATCCGAAGACATTGAAATATAAGGGGTGGACTCCTTATGAAGGTGTTCCAAAGAGTGCAGGAAGAGTCGGGCCCATATCCCAAAGGATCCCTTAACCCCAATTTTGTTTCTGTTTTCCCTGACTCAGGAAGACCATCGCTGTCTGGAGTGGCGACCAGTTTTTGACACCTGCATTTAGTATTATTTCGACCTCTTTCACAAAGCAATAGAGAGGAATGTAGGAATCTGGTCTACATGAATCATATTGCATATCCCTTTAGCCCCATAATTGCAAGATACCTTGCCAGTAGGTCAATCCATTGAAATCAGAGAAAAAGTACGGATTGCTTTTACCTGTCACAGGTTTTTAGGCCCTTGATGGTTGGCATTTATGACCAAAAAACCATTGTCATATATCCGTCTTTGATAAGGCTGGATATTATTGTGCCTACATAATCTACTTTGACTCCAAAACCCTCAATTTTTTCAGAGATGCCGTCACGGTCAGAGATATATTTGCAGGCTATGAGTTTTTCTGCTGCACCGATCTCCTTAGGGGTTTTGGCAATGCTTTCTTCTTCCACAAGGAGACGTTCCGATGGGCCAAAAAATATGACCTTGACTTCAGCCAGCCTTCTTTAAGCGTCCTACGCGAATACATCAAACCTGCTAACGCCTTTTCCTTTTCGCCAGTGTGCATCTTCGCATCTTCAGACTGCCAGTCCTGAACAAAACACACCAGTGATCCCCGTTTTCGTCGCGAGCGATGTCGCAGATATCACAGTGTAACGCCGAGCAAGGGCTGCCAATCAGATCTTCTTTAGAATAGCCCATTATGGCTTCAAGTGCCCGATTAACGGAGAAGATGGTCCCGGCCCTGTCCACGACCATGAGCCCGTCCGGTATTGTATTGACCACCGTTTCCCAGTATGCGCTCAGTTCCTGTTAAAACACGGTTATTGCCTTAATAGCTATTTAACATTTATTAAATAAACAAATAAACTCTATTTCCTCAATGTGTTATCTCTTTAAATGACTTAGTCCTGTCGTAAAGCAGGAATGGATGGTAAGAATGTAAAAATGATGGTATATTAAAAAACAGTCTGTATAGAAATGAACAAGAAAGCGGTCGAAATCGATATCGAGATAATTATCATAGGAAGTCAGGGTAGATCAGGAGATATGAAAAGCATTTTCTTTGGTAGTACGCCAGAAAGGGTCCTGAGTTTCATCGCAAAACCTGCACTTTACGTCCCTGCAAAGGCGGGTTATTGAATGGGAAGAAAAAGGATGACAGAGAGAAGACGATAATGGACAGGCCAAATGATGAAGACATATTGAGTGAAGAAGAGGCGATTAAGGAACAACTGG
>JAYEFV010000092.1:0-4895 GCA_034658755.1 Thermodesulfobacteriota bacterium
GCAGATAGCCGAAGTTGCTAAAAAAACGGTTGTCTATCATGACACGCGAATCGAGAAACTGATAGAACTGCACTCAAAGCTCCAATCACTTATCAAACAAGGAGAATCCCTTAACGCCGAAGCAACAGTTTTAAGTGATCATCTTTTCAAAATGCTGGTGATTGCCAAAATCCTTGAACGTTTTGCCGGTGAGAGCAAAATTCCATTGGATTTAATTCCGGAAGGCAGCAGCTCAGAAACAATCATGGCTGCCGGCAATTCTGTTTCGGCCTATTTGTCAAATGCTTTGGCTGTCATGCACAAAGCCAAAGCTCAGATGGCACTGTATGACCAACTGATAGAAGAATCAAAAACCGCCCGAAAAAAAGCCAAAAATAAAGCGGCAACCTTGAAAAAGATTTATGAGGCTGCTTCGCAGGCTCAACAAAGGCAGCAGGAACTCAAGAATCTGACAGGCGAACAGATTATTCTTATGTTTCAGAAGAATGCAGAAAAATTACAGCAAAATTTGCTTGCGCTGCAAAAACGTCATGAAGCCTTCAGCAAATCTTACAAAGATTTTAAAAAGTCCAAACAGCGCCTGGAATCTTTAAGGGATCCCTTATTACGGCTGGCTCACCACGAAATCCTTCTTGAAAAAAAACAGATTATTACAAAACTCTATAAATTTTCAGGATTAGATTTGCCGGCTGAGAAAAACCGGGTTCCAACCGGGCCAAATTCAGCCGCTGCCGATCCCTGGCAGCAACAAAATAGTGACCAAGGCTCAGCCAAAGATGATTTTGCAGAAATGTATCAAAATTTGTTGTCAACCCGGGTCGAAATTTCCGACAATCAGGAAAAGTATAGTATCGAACAATTGACCCTATTAAATTCTATGCAACAACAGTTTAAAGAATATCAAGGAATTCTGTCTGAAACCAGAAAGCTGGCTCTGCAACACAACTCCGAGGCCGTAGAACTAAAAAAGCGCTTGGGAAGCAAGCAATTGAGCGACAATCAAATCCCTGAGGGAATAACCGAGGTTTTGAAAGGGCATCTGATTGATAAGCTTGAAACGAAAACATCCGATTTGCTGAATTTTCAGACAATTTTACGGCAACAGATTGAAAGACTCGGTCGCAAGAGTGAAAAATACAATCAGGACAAGGCGCTGTTGACCGAAATTCAGAGTTTGGTCAACAAACGGGTTGACATACTGCGCGAATTGACAAAGCTGGACCAGAACTTTAAACGTAAACGGGCGGCGCTTTCCGAAACCAATTTGAAAACATTGGAACAAAAGGCATTGCGCCGCATGGAGTTTGAAGATAAAACAGCCGAATTTCTTCTTAGTTTTGTTCCGTCCGAGCGCGCTAAAAACCTGAGTGCGCTGCTGCAAGCCTATTATATCGATCTGACGGAACTGGAGATGAAGCAGGAAAATCTGACAACTCAAAAACGTAAAGCCGAGCAGTTAATCCGTCTTGCGGAAGAGGAAAAAACCAGCATTTCAAAAATGTTGGTCATTTTCCGGAAAGAAAAAGAGCAATTGAAAATTGAAAGAGAGGACGAATGGGTAAAAATCAAGGCTCAATTCAGGCCCCAAAAGGCCGAAGAAATTCTGAATAATTTTGAGGCCAAAACTGATCGCCGCCCTTCAACACCGGCGCCGGTTCTGGAAAAGTACAAAGTTGAAGCCATTGAAGCGGCAGCCGATTTTCTTTTTGACCTACATATTCAAATTGACACCGTTAACAAATGGATCGAACTTTTCGAACAAAGACTTTCACCATCGGGTATTGATGTGGAAATCGGTAAGGGACACGACAAACTCGGAGCGATGAATGCCAAAGATTCAGCCATTCACCGCAGAATTCAATTTATCGCCGGGCATTCGCAGGATGAATTTATTAATTTGGCGACTGATGAGAAATCGAAGGCCGAAATCGACAAGCAACGTTTTTTGAAAGGTAAAATCGGCATGTTGCGCTCAGAACGTTACAAAATACGCAGTCAGGAAATTTTCCGAGTATTGTTTAAACTGGCTATTATTTTACTGATTGCAGCGCTCTTTTTACGCCTGACCAACACCCTGATGGACCGGTATCAGAAATCGGATATTGAAAAAAATCCACAAACCCAGTTTGTTCTTTCCTTCTTTAGGACCATTTTAAAATTTGCCGTATGGATACTTGCCATTGTTACGGCATTGAGCACGTTAGGATTTAATATCGGCACCATTCTGGCCGGTCTCGGCATCGGCGGTTTGGCAGTGGCCATGGCCGCAAAAGAGTCTCTTGCCAATATCCTGGGCGGCATCATGATATTCATTGAACGGCCCTTTACGTTCGGGGATATTGTCAAAATAGGGTCTTTACCGACAGCCAAAATTGTCGATATGAACTGGCGTACAACCAGACTGCTTGATACATTTAATTACTACATGAACGTGCCCAACAGTCAAGTTGCCGAATCATCGATTCAGAATTATACCAAATCGATTCCCATCGGAGATTACATTAATGTTTACATTTCGCCCGAACATCATCCTGAAAAAGTGATTGAACTCATGAACCGGGCGCTTGCAGACTGCAAAACAATTTTGCAAAAACAAGATAAAGGCACCATTCTGGCGGGGCTGGAAGTTTTTGAAAATATGACCATGATGAAATACTGGCCCTGGTGGTCTGTTGATGATTATCACAAACGCTTTGGTATACGAAGCGAAGTTTGGAACTGTATTTGGAAGAAACTTTCGGAAGCAGGCATAGAAATGAAAGCCAAGCCTTTCGAGCTTAAAGAAACAGCGGGCTTTAAAGATTTGCCGGACAATGGCAAAACTTAAATAAATTAATCATGTTTTTTCAGGAGACAGCGATTATGACACACAAAATCGGCGATAAAAACAGAAAGGCGATCCAAAAGCAAATCTTTATTATTCTGAATCTTCTTTTGATCTTTTCCCTTTTCGGGTGTGAACAGCCTAATCGCCCCGAAGCGAAAGTTCCTGAAAAAGCTCATATCAAGGTTAGCGAAAGTTGGTATTCCCGTGACTTAGGTAAAATTTCAATAGGAATTTCAAATATTCAAAACCATGTCTCACCGACAGGGACAGCAAGCATTGATAAAAACAAACATAAAATATTAAATGTCATTGATGAATTCAAAAAATACAAGGTTAACATGATTTTATTTCCCGAATTCTCTCTGACCGGTTATTTCTGGGAAAACTCGCCTGAATGCTGGAATTATATGCGAGAAGGTTTAACGAATAATCAATTAGAATGGTTGGCCGAAGTTAAATCCAAGTTGGATGCTGATTTGAATTTTATCATTTTTAATAATATACGACTAAACCCTGATAAACCCGACGGCAAATTTTTGAATTCCACATTTATTATCAACAAAGATTTTGATATGGCTAAATTAAACTCCCAAAAAAACGAACAATCATATATCTATGATAAAACATTTTTGCCCGGTATTGAAAAAACATTTACTACGTCCGGAAAGGTCGACAGCTTAGTCCTTGATACCAAATGGGGAAGATTTGGTTTTACAACCTGTTATGATATGAGTTTTCCCCAAATATATCAGGAGTACGCAATGTTTGACAAGGTGGACGCTATTATCGAGCTGGCAAGTTGGAGAGGGACGTCAACAAGAGAATATTCCGCAATGAACGTAAGGAGTGACCATTATTATGGCTTTATTTGGGATTTGATGGCCTCGAGCCAGGCGGCATTCAATCAAATCTGGATTATTGCGTGTAATGCAGTCGGAAAACAAAAAAGAGGGGATTATGAATTTTGGGGCGGGTCGGGCGTGTGGGCCCCGTCAGGTATGAATCTCGTTCAAGGGGCACACGTTTCCGAGGAACTTATCGTCATTCACCATGTTGATATCAAAGGGCAAACCAAGTTTGAATATGAGGATTTCCACTACTACAAAGATTTTATCGAAATTTATAACCCCATAATTGATAAACGGGCCTATACAAGGACAAGTGAAAAAAATAAGGGATAAGTTTTTCTATTGAAACACCAGACACATGGTCGGAATATGTCAATGAAAATGAGACACGCTCGTTAATAAATTTAGAGTTGTGAACGTCCCGCACGAACGTCCTCCATTACGCCCATCATTTATTTTGCCCTGAAAAACCTGGTCCTGTGGGCCTCCGGTTCCGCTTCCAGCCCGTAGGGCTTACAGGCCGGAGGGTAGAGCCTACGCCTCGGAGAGCCAGGTCAGAGATAGATGGCTCTGCCTTGGAGTTTTGTGTCTAAAATCACAAATTCCAAGCACCAAATTACAAATAAATCACAAATTCCAATATTCAATGACCAAAACCTTCCAGGGCGAGACATTGTTTGGATTTTCGAATTTCGATCACGCGCAGCGCAGGCGCTTGCGCCGCGTGTTGGAAATTGCCTGCCCTGTTAAATAAATCGTAGATTTAATGCGAAGCATTATTTAACAGGGTAAAATATTTGTAATTTCAATAAGTCAATGAACTGCCAACAAAGCAAATCCCCTCTGGGGATAACCAAAACCTGGTCCTTTGGGCCAGGATTCTTTACTTAAGGGGAGGGAAACGTTATGGCCGAAAAACAAATTGTCTGCTGTACCGACTTTTCTGAAAACGCCGCAGCCGCCTTTATAACAGCGCTTGAGATGGCGGAAAAGTATCAGGCCAAGCTTTTGGTTATTCACGTGCTTCCACCAGTGCTAAATCCCATGTTGACCGATATGGAATGGATGCCGCCCGAAGAGCCCAGGAAGAATCTTATTCTCAAGCTGGAGGAGCGGATGCAGCAAGAATACGGTGACAGGATCGGTGACAAAGTCGATTATCAGCTCATCGTTCTCGACGGTCATGTCTCAAGTGAAATTTTGACGTTCCTCAATGAAAA